>NZ_JBMJCT010000010.1:0-176764 GCF_049222185.1 Streptomyces sp. LaBMicrA B280
TGAGCGGCGGCGGGCGCCGGTCACGCCGCGCCGGTGGCCAGCAGCCGGGGCGCCGCGTCCTCCTCGGCCGGCCGGCCGCCGGTTTCGAGGTCGCGTACGAGATGGAGCACCGAGAACTCGCCCGGCCGGTCCGCGCCGCCCGGCGCCGCGGGGAACTGCCGGATCAGGCCGTGCAGAAGCAGGGCGTGCACGTCCTGGGCCGCCCGCGCCGACGGGACGCCGAGCACCTCGGCCGCGTCGTCGACGGTCCAGGAGGAGGCCAGTGGGGCCAGCGCCGCCAGCAGAGCGGCCTGCCGGTCGGGGAGTCCGGCCCGCACCGAGGCCAGCAGCTCACCCAGCGGGGCGGAGCCGCCGAGGGCCAGCGGGGGAGCGCCGTCGACCAGCGCGAGGGGTGACTCCCGTGCCATCTCCCGCAGTTGCTCCAGCGAGTACAGCAACAGCCAGGAGGTGGCCGCCTCCAGGGCCCGCGGGATGCCGTCCAGCGCCTCGCAGATCTCCGCCACGACCGCGGTCACGGAGTCGGTGAGCAGCAGGTCGGGACGCAGATGGCTGACGTACGACAGCATCAGCTCGACGGCGGGGCGGCGCGCCGACAGCGAGTCACCGGGCAGCGGCGACATCGCGGCCGGCCCGGGTATCGGGGGCGGGCCCGGCGCGAGGGCCGTCGGCAGCGGGGCGAGGGGCAGCAGCCGGCCGCCGGAGACATGGTGCGGGCGCCGGGAGGTCAGCAGGATCCTGAGCCGCCGGCAGCTGTGCAGCAGGTACATCAGGGCCGGGCTGGTGGCGGGCGTCAGCTCATGGCCGTCCAGGACCAGCAGGGTGGGCCGGTCCGCGATGAACGACGCCAGTTCGTCGTAGTGCCCGCCCTCGGACACCAGGGGCCGTACCCAGTTGGCCAGCGCCGTGCGCGGCCGGTGCGCGGCCTGGTCGGGGGCGCGCCCGCCGCCGTCCATGGGCAGCCACAGCACGGGTATGTCGCCCCGCCGGTGCACCTGGAGCGCGGCCTCCTGGGCGAGCCGGGACTTGCCGACACCGGGCAGACCCACGACCGTCACCAGTCGCTCCCGCTCGCTGCCGAGCAGGTCGGAGAGCGCGCGCAGCTCCGACTCCCGGCCGAACAGGGTGTGCACCGGCATGGGCGGGCAGGCCAGTTCGGGGCTGTACACATCGTGCAGCGCCTTGCCCACCGACGCGCTGTCGGCGGCGAGTTCGAGCGCGGCCCGGCCCGTGTCGCCGAGCCGCATGGCGTCGGCGAGCAGTCGTACCGTGTCCTTGCGGGGCCGTACCACCCGTCCGCGCTCCAGATCCCGGATCGCCCGGATGCTGACAGTCGAGAGCCCGGCCAGCTGTTCCTGGGTGAGTCCGGCCTTCTCCCGAGCGCCGCGCAGCACGGCGCCGAATTCAGCCGACCGAGCCTGACGGTTCGTCATCGCTGTCTCCCTGGTGTTCCGGTTGCTTGCTCAACAAGCTTCCGGGGCCGCCTTACCGTTCCGTTCCTGCGGCGTTACTGCCGCCGGGAACACCGGTCGCGGGGGCGGCGGCAACTGCCGCCGCGCTGCCGTCGCGGGCGCCGGTGCCGCTCCGGGGGGGACTCCTAGTCTCGATCGTGCGGGGAGTTCAGAACCCGCCAGCCTCCTTCTCCCGATGTCATCAATGATGTGGACGAAGAACGAATGAAGCCTGCCGAATTGGCGACTTGCGACCGCACGGCGTCACTCGAAGTAATCGTCACCGGATTGGCGTCCGACGCACACACCTGGAATCTCGTATTCATTCAGCTGCTGCTCGAGGACCTGGGGCACAGGGTCGTCAATCTCGGCCCCTGCGTCCCCGAGGAGGAAATCGTCGAGTCCTGCGCGAAGCACCAGCCCGATCTGCTGGTGATCAGCAGCGTCAACGGCCATGGCTTCCATGACGCCAAGCCGTTGATCGGCGCCCTGCGCGCCCGTCCGGACCTGGACGGATTGCCGGTCGTCATCGGCGGCAAGCTCGGGATCTCGCAGGACCGGCAGGAGGAACAAGCCCTCGAACTCGTGGCGGCCGGCTTCGACGCCGTCTTCCAGGACGGCGTGGACCTCGCCTCCTTCGAGACGTTCGTCGGCGCCCTGCCCAAGGAGGTGACCCGGTGACCCGGGCCGCCGCGGGCCGCCCCCGGGACCCGGTGGCCGTGCACGGATCGCGCGCCTCCTTCGCGCGGTACGTCGCGGACGCCCGCGCCAGGGGAGCGCTCGTGGTGCAACCGCGGATGGGGTTCTCCGACCCCGCCCTGATGCGGGCCGGGCTGCGGGCGACCAGGGACGCCGCCGAGGCCGTCGTCGGCACCATCACCATCGACAGCTACACCCGGGTGGGCGACGAACTGTCCGCGGTCCGCGCCCTCAACGAGGACCACTCCCTCAACGGCTACCCCATCAGCTCGCTCAGCCCGCACACCTCCCGCTGGGTCCTGGACGGCGTGCGCGACGCGTCGTTCCCCGTACAGGTCCGGCACGGTTCGGCCCGCCCCCAGCGCATCGTCGCCGCCCTGGCCGCGCTCGGCCTGGACGCGACCGAGGGCGGCCCCGTCTCGTACTGCCTGCCCTACGGCCGCACCCCGCTGGCCGACTCCGTCCGCAACTGGCGGCAGGCCTGCGAGTTCCTCGCCTCGCTCCGCGCGACCGGTGCGGAACCCCATCTGGAGACGTTCGGCGGCTGCATGCTGGGCCAGCTGTGCCCCCCGGGCCTGCTGGTGGCGCTCAGCGCGCTGGAGGCGGTCTTCTTCCACCGGGCGGGCCTGCGCTCCATCTCGCTCAGCTACGCCCAGCAGACCAACTCCGAGCAGGACGTGCACGCGATCCACGCGCTGCGCAGGCTGGCCGCCGAGCTGCTGCCGGACACCGAGTGGCACATCGTCCTCTACACCTACATGGGCCTGTACCCGCGCTCCCGCGAGGGCGCGCTGGAGCTGCTGGAGCGGTCGGCGCGGCTCGCCGTTCAGGCCGGTGCGGCCCGGCTGATCGTCAAGACGGTCGCGGAGGCGCACCGCATCCCCACCGTCGCGGAGAACGTGGAGGCGCTGCGCGTCGCCTCGGCGGCCGCCCGCGACGCCGACCGGCCCGCCGCCGCCGGCGCGCCCGACGTGTCCGACAACCCGGTGTACGCCGAGGCCCGCGCCCTGGTCGACGCGGTACTCGGCCTCGACGCCGACCTCGGCCGGGCCCTGCTGACGGCGTTCGCGCGCGGCTACCTCGACGTCCCCTACTGCCTGCACCCCGACAACGCGGGCCGCACCCGCAGCTACATCGACGAGTCCGGCCGGCTGACCTGGTCCGAGATCGGATCGATGCCGATCGGCCCCGTCACCAGGGGCAGCGGCCGGCTGACCGCCCGCGGCCTGTTCGACGCCCTGTCCTTCGTGCAGAGCCGCCACGACAACCACTTCCTCGCCCCGACCGCCGCGCCGCCCCGGCGCCCGCGTCCTCTCGCCGGAATGTCCGGCGGCACCTCCAGGAGGTAGTACCCATGACCGTGCTGACCGCCGAGCCCACCGGACCGGCCACCCTCCAGGCCCCGCCCCCGCTGCCCGCCTCCCTCGACGCGCACCTGACCGCCGCCGGGACCCGCGCCACCCTGCGGGTCCAGAACCGGATGCTCACCGCCGTCCGCGCCTTCCTCGCGGGCCAGGGTTTCCAGGAGCTGCTGCCGCCGCTCATCGGCCCGGTGACCGACCCCGGCATCCGCGGCTCCAAGCAGGTGGACGTGGACTTCTACGGCCACAAGTACAAGCTGATGACGAGCGCGATCCTCTACAAGCAGGCCACGCTCGCCGCCTTCGACAAGATCTTCTACATCGCGCCCAATGTGCGGCTGGAACCGCTGGAGACGGCGGTCACCCACCGCCACCTCGCCGAGTTCCACCAGATCGACGTGGAGATACGGGACGCCCGCCGCGAGGACGCGATGGCGCTCGCCGAGGCCCTGGTCGCGCACACCGTGGCGGAGGTCCTGCGGGACATGCCCGCCGAGCTGGAGCTGCTCGGCCGCGACGAGGACGCGCTGCGCGAGGCCGTCACGGGCGCCTTCGGCTGTACCGGCCACGAGCAGGCCACCGCCGCCCTGGTCGCGCTCGGGCACCCGCAGGACCCGGGCGCGGAGATCGACTGGCGGGGCGAGGAGATCCTGTCCGCCGGATCCGGCCGCCCGTTCTTCGTCGTCGACTACCCCAAGGGCTCACGCGGCTTCTACGACCGCGAGGACGCCGAACGCCCGGGAGTGCTGCGCAACTTCGACCTGATCGCGCCCGAGGGCTACGGCGAGCTGGCCAGCGGCAGCGAGCGCGAGCACGACTACGCGACGCTGGTGACCCGGATGCGGGAGACCGGCGAGAACCCCGCCAAGTACGGCTGGTACCTGGACCTGGCCCGCCGGGGCATCCCCGCCAGCTCGGGCTTCGGTATCGGCCTGGAGCGCTTCACCCGGTACGTCACCGGCCGCACCGCCGTCTGGCAGGCCAGCGCCTACCCGAAGCTCCCGGGAGTGGTGTCCGCGTGAGCGCCGTACTGAGCGCCGCCGGTTTCCCCGAGGCGGAGGTGCGCCGCCGCGCCCGGCTGGGGGCCGCGGCCGCCTTCCCCGACCTCTCGGTCTATGGCACCGGCCTGGTCGGCGCCGTACCCGCCGGGCAGGACCTGGGCGACCCGCTGGAGCGGACCCGGATCGTGCCGCCGGTGTTCATGCCGGAGCGGCTGGAGAAGCTGATCGAGCTGGCCCGCGAGCCGCTGTACACGGATGTCGAACTGGACACCGTCATCGGCGGGTTCGCCGCCCGGCTGCCGCTGTACGTCTCGGCGTTCGGCTCCACCCAGGTCGCCAGCCGCGACCTCGGCGAGGCCGCCGGGGCGCAGGCCGGACGGCTGGGCATCCCGATGGTGATCGGCGAGAACGTGGTCCCCGTCAACGGCTACCGGGGTGCCAGCGAGGCCGAGGTCTCCTCGATGGCGGGCCGTATCACCGCCTACACCGAGGCGGCCGCCGCGTCCGGCAACGAGGAGTACGGCGGTGTGGTCGTCCAGCAGTCCACCGAGGACGCGGACGCCGAGGTGTGGAACCTCCTGTACAGCGACCCCGTGTCCCAGCCGCTGCTGGACGCCGGGAAGCTGGCCTTCGAGCTGAAGGTCGGCCAGGGCGCCAAGCCGGGCCTCGGCGGGCTGACGGTACTGGACCGCGAGGCGGCCGGGCGGGTCGCCGAACAGTACGCCACCCAGGAGGTGTTCGGCGCCGGCGACCGGGTGCTGCGGCTGAGCAGCCCCGGCACCTTCACCGAGGAGATCCTGCGCCAGCAGATCCGGCTGATGCGCAACAACTTCCCGCGGGTACGGGTCTGGGTGAAGCTCCACCCCGGGCGGGACGTGGCCCACGCCGCGGCCACCGCGTGGGCCTCCGGCGCGGACGCGGTGACCGTCGACGGCGCCGAGGCCGGTACCGCGTGGGCGCCGAGCGGGTTCCTGGCCCAGGTCGGACTGCCGCTCGGCGAGTGCCTGACCCGGATCGGCCGCACCGGCCGCTGCCTGCTGGCCAGTGGACGCGTCTGGGAGGGCACCCGGGCGGTCAAGGCCCTGGCCCTCGGCGCCAGGGCGGTCGGGCTCGGCCGGGCGGCCCTGCTGGCCGTGGACGAGGACGGCGACGCGGGACTGCTGCGGCTGGCCGAGAGCATGGCCCTGGAACTGCGGATGCTGATCAGCGCCGTCGGGAAGTACCGGGTCGACGCCCTGTCCGCGGAGGACCTCCTGCTCCCCGCCGACGTGCGCCCCCCGCTCGCCCACGTCCTGCACTAGGGCCCCTCGTACAGTCCCCGGCCCCGCCTCCCGCTCCTCCCGTCGGCGCCGATCGCGGTCGCGGCGGTCCACCCCCCCTTCCGCGCGCGAGCGCAGCCCCGAATCTTCGAGATTGGTGTGTCCAGATGCCCCAGCAGCAGGCCGGTCAGGCCCACTCGGTCGACATCGACGAGTACAACAGCACCGCGGTGGCCCTTCCCGAGCTGCCGCTGCACGAACTGTTCACCGCCCAGGCGGGGCGCACGCCCGATGCCGTCGCCCTGGTGTGCGGGGAAGTCGAGCTGAGCTACCGGGAGTTGGATGCCTCCTCGGATGCGCTCGCCCATCGGCTGGTGGTGGCCGGGGTGCGTTCCGGGGATCGGGTGGGGCTGTTTCTGGACCGGTCGGTGGCGTATGTCGTGGCGATGTTGGGGGTGTTGAAGGCGGGTGGTGCGTATGTGCCGTTGGACGCACGTCAGCCGGGCGAGCGGTTGGGGTGGATGCTGCGGGACACGGGTGCGGTCCTGCTGGTGACCGACCGGCGTGCGGGTGGGACGGAGTGCGCCGGTGAGCTGCCGGTGGTGCGGGTCGGCGATGAAATCGCGTCGATCGAAGGCGAGTTGTCGCCGTTGGGACTCTCGCTCTCCCCGGATCAGGCGGCGTATGTGATGTACACCTCGGGGTCGAGCGGCACCCCGAAGGGTGTGGTGAACACGCACCGCAATGTGGTGGAACTGGCCCTGGACCCCTGGTGGTCCGGCTCCGGCGAGCGGCACCGCCGAGTTCTCGCCTACTCGCCGCTGGCCTTCGACTCCTCGACGTACGAGCTGTGGGTGCCGCTGCTGAGCGGCGGACTGGCGGTGATCCTCCCGGCCGCCAAGATCGACCTCGGCGAGATCGCGGAAGCCGTCGCCCGATTCGAGGTCACGGCCGCCTACTTCACCACGGCCCTCTTCGACGCGATGGCCCATGAGGCCGTCGACAGCCTGGGGCGCCTGGAGGAGATCTGGACCGGCGGTGACGTGCTGTCCAGGACCGCGCTGGAGAGGGTGCTCGCGCACTGCCCCGGGACCACCGTCGTGCACGCCTACGGCCCGACCGAGTCGACGGTCTTCTGCAGCTACCAGGTCTTCACCCCGGACACCCGCGCGGTGGACCGGCTGCACCTGGGCGTCCCGATGGCCAACACCGCCATGTACGTCCTGGACGACCGGTTCCGCCTCGCACCGCCGGGTGTCACGGGCGAGCTGTACGTCGCCGGATCCCATCTCGCCGCCGGCTACTTCGGCCGTCCGGCGCTGACGGCGGAGCGGTTCACCGCGAACCCGTACGGTCCGCCCGGCAGCCGTATGTACCGCACGGGTGACCTGGCCCGCTGGAACCAGCACGGTGAGATCGAGTTCCTCGGCCGTGCCGACCAGCAGGTCAAACTCCGTGGCTTCCGGATCGAACTCGGCGAGATCGAGACGGTGTTGAGCCGGGTGGTGGAGGTGGCTCAGGCGGCGGTCGTGGTGCGGGAGGACCGTCCGGGTGACAAGCGGCTCGTCGGGTACGTCGTCCCGGGTGCCGGGTGCGAGATCGATTTGGAGGCGTTGCGGCGCCACGTGGAGGGGGCGCTGCCCGAGTACATGGTGCCGTCGGCCCTCGTCACCCTGGACGCCCTGCCGCTCACCGCCAACGGCAAGCTCGACCGCCTTGCCCTGCCCGAGCCGACGCGGGACGGCGGCCCGGGCGGTCGTGCCGCGCGCACGCCCGTGGAGGAGGTCCTGTGCACCCTGTTCGCGGGGGCGCTGGGGCTGCCGTCGGTCTCGGTGGACGACGACTTCTTCCGGCTCGGCGGCCACTCGCTGCTCGCCACCCGCCTCGTCTGCCGCATCCGCGCCCTGCTCGGCACCCAGCTGTCGCTGACCGACTTCTTCCGCCACCCGACGGCCGCGCTGCTCGCCGGTCATCTCGCCGGGGCGGTCGCGGAGGACCGTCCCGCGCTGGTGGCGGCCGAGCGCGGTGACACGGTCCCGCTCTCCCCGGCCCAGCAACGGCTCTGGTTCCTGGACCAGTTGGAGGGCCCGTCGGCGACGTACAACATCCCGCTGGCCATCCGGGTGCGGGGCGCCCTCGACCGGGAGGCGCTGCGCGCCGCCCTGTCGGACGTCGTCGCCCGGCACGAGGTGCTGCGAACGCTGTACCCCGCCCAGGACGGCACGCCGTACCAGTCCGTCCTAGGCGTGGAGTCGATCGATCTCACGCTGCCGGTGGTCCCGGTGACCGAGGACGCGCTGCGGGACACCCTCGGCGAGCTGGCCGGAAACCTGGCCTTCGATCTCGCCCGCGACCTGCCCGTCCGCGGGACCTTGCTGGAGCTGGCGCCGGACGACCATGTGCTGCTGCTGGTGGTGCATCACATCGCCTCGGACGGCTGGTCGAACACCCCGCTGATGCGGGACCTGGGGATCGCGTACGGCGCCCGGGTCGACGGAGTGGCGCCGGGCTGGGAGCCGCTGCCGGTCCAGTACGCCGACTACACGCTGTGGCAGCGGGAGGTGCTGGGTGACGCGGCCGACCCGGACAGCGTGATCGCCAGCCAACTCGACTACTGGAAGGGCGCGTTGGCGGGGCTGCCCGACACGGTGTCGCTGCCCCCGGACCGGCCGCGCCCGGTCGTGGCCTCCTACCGGGGCGCCACCCACACCGTGTCCTGCCCGGCCGGGACGCACCGGGCGCTCACCGCGCTGGCCCGGGAGACCGGCACCACGTTCCTCATGGTGGCGCAGGCTGCGGTGGCGGCGCTGCTGACCCGCTCGGGCGCCGGTACCGACATCGCCATCGGGTCCCTGGTCGCGGGGCGCGGCGACGACGCGCTCGACGGCCTGGTCGGCTTCTTCGTCAACACCCTGGTCCTGCGCACCGACACCGGCGGGGACCCCTCGTTCCGTGAACTCCTCCGGCGCGCCCGGGAGACCGACCTCGCGGCCTGGGCGCACCAGGACGTGCCGTTCGACCGTCTTGTCGAGGCCCTCAACCCCGAGCGGTCCGCCTCCCGGCACCCGCTCTTCCAGGTCATGCTCACCGTGGCCGACGCCGTCGACCCGGCGCCGCTCCTGCCCGGTGCGGACACGAGCGCCAGCCAACTCCCGCTGGGCGCCGCCAAGTTCGACTTCACGGTGAACTTCCACGAGCACCACACCCACGACGGCGACCCGGCCGGCCTCGACATCACCATCGAGTACGCCACCGACCTCTACGACGCCGTCACCATGCGAGCCGCGGCGGACCGTCTGGTGCGGCTGCTCGGCGCGGCCGTCAGCGAACCCGAGACCCCGATCGGCCGGATCGATCTGCTCGGCGAGGCAGAGCGCGCCGAGCTCCTCGTCGCCTACAACGACACGGAGACCGCGCTGCCCACCGCCTCCCTGCCGGAACTGTTCACGGCCCAGGCGGCACGTACACCGGACGCGGTGGCCCTGGTGTGCGGGGAAGTCGAGCTGAGCTACCGGGAGTTGGATGCCTCCTCGGATGCGTTCGCCCGTCGGCTGGTGGTGGCCGGGGTGCGTTCCGGGGATCGGGTGGGGCTGTTTCTGGACCGGTCGGTGGCGTATGTCGTGGCGATGTTGGGGGTGTTGAAGGCGGGTGGTGCGTATGTGCCGTTGGACGCGCGTCAGCCGGTGGAGCGGTTGGGGTGGATGCTGCGGGACACGGGTGCGGTCCTGCTGGTGACCGACCGGCGTGCGGGTGGGACGGAGTTCGCCGGTGAGCTGCCGGTGGTGCGGGTCGGCGCCGAAATCGCCTCGGCCGAAGGCGAGTTGTCGCCGTCGGGACTCTCGGTCTCCCCGGATCAGGCGGCGTATGTGATGTACACCTCGGGGTCGAGCGGCACCCCGAAGGGTGTGGTGAACACGCACCGCAATGTGGTGGAACTGGCCCTGGACCCCTGGTGGGCGAGCGGTCGGCACCGGCGCGTGCTCGCCTACTCACCCCTGGCCTTCGACTCCTCGACGTACGAGCTGTGGGTGCCGCTGCTGAGCGGCGGACTGGCGGTGATCCTCCCCGCGGCCAAGATCGACCTCGGCGAGGTCGGGGAGGCCATCGTCCGGCACGGTGTCACGGCCGCCTACTTCACCACGGCCCTCTTCGACGCGATGGCCCATGAGGCCGTCGACAGCCTGGGGCGGCTGGAGGAGATCTGGACCGGCGGCGACGTCCTGTCGGCCGAGGCCCTGCGGACGGTCCTGGACCGCTGCCCGGACACCACCGTCGTACACGCCTACGGCCCGACTGAGGCGACCGTGTTCTGCAGCTACCAGACCTTCACGCCGGACACCCGGGCCGTGGAGCGGCTCCACCTCGGCGGCCCGATGGCCAACACCGCCATGTACATCCTGGACGACCGGTTCCGCCTCGCACCGCCGGGTGTCACGGGCGAGCTGTACGTCGCCGGATCCCATCTCGCCGCCGGCTACTTCGGCCGTCCGGCGCTGACGGCGGAGCGGTTCACCGCGAACCCGTACGGTCCGCCCGGCAGCCGCATGTACCGCACGGGCGACCTGGCCCGCTGGAATCAGCACGGTGAGATCGAGTTCCTCGGCCGTGCCGACCAGCAGGTCAAACTCCGTGGCTTCCGGATCGAACTCGGCGAGATCGAGACGGTGTTGAGCCGGGTGCCGGAGGTGGCTCAGGCGGCGGTCGTGGTGCGGGAGGACCGTCCGGGTGACAAGCGGCTCGTCGGGTACGTCGTCCCGGGTGCCGGGTGCGAGATCGATCCGGAGGCGTTGCGGCGGTACGCCGGGGGAGTGCTGCCCGAGTACATGGTGCCGTCGGCCCTCGTCACCCTGGACGCCCTGCCGCTCACCGCCAACGGCAAGCTCGACCGCCGTGCCCTGCCCAAGCCGCTCCAGCGGGGGAGCACGGGCGGGCAGGCCGCGCGCACGCCCGCCGAAGAAGTCCTGTGCACCCTGTTCGCGGAGGCCCTGGGGCTGCCGTCGGTCTCGGTGGACGACGACTTCTTCCGGCTCGGCGGCCACTCGCTGCTCGCCACCCGGCTGGTCGCGAGGGTGCGGGAGATCTTCGGCGCGCAGGTACTGGTGCGGGACCTGTTCCGGCATCCCACGGCGACCGCGCTGGCCGATCACATCGCGGGTGAGCTGGGCGACCTGGGTGACACCGCCCGCCCCGCCCTGGCCGCCGGACCCCGTCCGGCGCGACTGCCGCTCTCCCCCTCCCAGCGACGGCTCTGGTTCCTCGACCAGATGGAGGGCCCCTCGGCGACGTACAACATCCCGCTCGCCATCCGCCTCACGGGCGGCCTCGACCGGGACGCGCTGCGCGGCGCCGTGTCGGACGTCGTGACCCGGCACGAGGCCCTGCGCACCCTGTTCCCCGCCGAGAACGGCGAGCCGTACCAGCGGATCGTCCCGGCCGAACGGTCGCAGGTCCCCTTCGCCGTCCTCGACGCCGACGAGGACACACTCGCGGCGAGAATCGGCGAGGAGGCGGGGCGCCCATTCGCCCTCGACTCCGAACTCCCCGTACGCGGCGTCCTGTTCGAGCTGGCACCGGACGAGCACGTGCTGCTGCTCGTGATGCATCACATCGCCTCGGACGGCTGGTCGAACACCCCGCTGATGCGGGACCTGGGGATCGCGTACGGCGCCCGGGTCGAGGGCGGCGCGCCTCACTGGGAGCCGCTGCCGGTCCAGTACGCCGACTACACGCTGTGGCAGCGGGACGTGCTGGGAGACCTGGACGAGCAGGGCAGTGTGCTCTCCTCCCAACTCGACTTCTGGAAGGACGCCTTGGCGGGTCTGCCGGACGAGGTGTCGTTGCCCGCGGACCGGCCGCGCCCCGCGACGGCCTCCTACCGGGGCGCCACGCACACCGTGTCCTGCCCGGCCGGGACGCACCGGGCGCTCACCGCGCTGGCCCGGGGGACCGGCACCACGTTCTTCATGGTGGCGCAGGCTGCGGTGGCGGCGCTGCTGGCCCGCTCGGGCGCCGGTACCGACATCGCCCTCGGAGCCCCGGTGGCCGGGCGCGCCGACCAGGCGCTCGACGATCTGGTCGGCTTCTTCGTCAACACCCTCGTGCTGCGCACCGACACCGGCGGAGACCCGACCTTCCGCGAACTCCTGCGCCGTACCCGGGAGACCGATCTCGCGGCCTGGGCCCATCAGGACGTGCCGTTCGACCGGCTCGTCGAAGCCCTCAACCCCGAGCGCTCCACCTGCCGCCACCCCCTCGCCCAGGTCATGCTCTCGGTCACCGACGCGGTCGTACCGGTGCCCGAACTGCCGGGCCTGGCCGCCGAGTCGGAGTTCACCCCGCTGGAGATCGCCAAGTTCGACCTCACCTTCACCTTCCGGGAGCACCGCACCCCGGACGGCGAACCGGCCGGGTTCGACCTGAGCGTGGAGTACGCCACCGACCTGTACGACGCCGACACCGCCCGGGCCGCCGCGGCACGCCTGACCCGGCTGCTGGGCGCGGCGGCCGACACCCCCGATCTGCCCGTCGGCGAGCTGGACATGCTCGGCGCCGAGGAACGCCGGCGGCTGCTCGTCACCTGGAACGGCGAGGTGATCCCCCGTGCCGGGACCTCGCTGCCGGAGGCGTTCGCCGCGCAGGTCGCCCGCGAACCGGACGCACCGGCCGTGGTGATGGGCGAACGCACCCTCAGCTACGCCGAGTTGGACGAGCGTACCGACCGGCTGGCCCGTCGGCTGGTCGGCGCGGGCATCCGCGCCGGGGACCCCGTGGTCCTCTTCCTGGAGCGCTCGCTGGAGGCGGTGGTCGCCCTGCTCGCGGTCGTGAAGGCCGGAGCGGTCTACGTCCCGCTGGACGTCCGCTACCCCGCCGACCGCATCGCCCTCATCATCCGGGATTCCAAGGCCGCCGTCTTCCTCACCGACCGGGACCTGACCGGCTTCGGCCATCCAGAGCACGCCCGCACGATCCCGGTCACCGGCGTGGCGGACGCCCCGGCGGGCCCGCGGGCCACGACCGGCGGGGCGGACCCGTTGCCCCGGATCCACCCCGACCAGTCGGCCTACGCCATGTTCACCTCCGGCTCGACCGGCGTCCCCAAGGGGGTCGCGGTCACCCACCGCAACATCACCGATCTGGCCGCCGACGAACGGTTCCCCCTCGCCTCCCGGGCCCGGGTGCTGCTGCACTCCCCGATGGCCTTCGACGCCTCGACCTTCGAATTCTGGATGCCCCTGCTGACCGGCGGCACGCTCGTCGTCGCACCGCCCGGACTGCTGGACACCACCGCGCTGAGCCGCGCGCTGGCCGAGGGCCGGATCACCGGGCTGGTCCTGTCGTCCGGGCTGTTCCAGATGCTGGCCGAGGACGACCCGGCGGCACTGGCGGGCGTACGGACCGTGCTGACCGGCGGCGATGTCATGTCCGTCGAGGCGGTCCGCCGTATCCACCGGCACTGCCCCGAGACCACCGTGCTCAACGGCTACGGCCCGACCGAGACGACCGTCCTGGTCGCCGCGCACACCGTACGGGGGCCCCACGACCAGCCGGGCGCGGTACCGATCGGCACCCCGCTGGACAACACCCGGATGTACGTCCTGGACAGCCGCATGCGCCTGGTCCCGCCCATGACACCGGGTGAGTTGTACCTGGCGGGCTCCGGACTGGCCGCCGGTTACCCGAACCGGCCCGCGCTGACCGCCGAGCGGTTCACCGCCGACCCGTACGGCCCGCCCGGCAGCCGCATGTACCGCACGGGCGACCTGGCCCGCTGGAACCACCTGGGCGAGATCGAGTTCCTGGGCCGCGCCGACCAGCAGGTCAAACTCCGTGGCTTCCGGATCGAACCCGGTGAGATCGAGACGGTCCTGTGCCGGCACCCTTCGGTGGCGCAGGCGGCCGTCGTGCTCGGGGAGATCAGGACGGGCGACAAGTGCCTCATCGCCTACGTCACCCCCTTCGAGGGCGGCCGGGTCGACGTCGCCGAGCTGCGCGCACGGGTGGCCGCGACCCTGCCCGACTACATGGTGCCGTCCGCCTTCGTCCAGCTGGACGCCCTGCCGCTCACCGTCAACGGCAAACTCGACCGGCGTGCTCTGCCCGCGCCCGAGCCGGCCGACACCGCAGCGGCGTCCGAGGGCCGGGTCCCGCGGACCCCCAACGAGGAGATGCTCTGCGGCCTGTTCGCCGAGCTGCTCGGCCGCCCGTCGGTCTCCATCGACGACAACTTCTTCCACCTGGGCGGGCATTCGCTGCTCGCCACCCGGCTCGTGCGCCGGATCAACAGCGTCATGGGGGTCGACCTGCCGATCGGCGCCCTCTTCAACAACCCGATGGTGGCCACGCTGGTCGAGCAGCTCGACCGTATCGGCAGCGCCCGGCCCAAGCTTCGGCCCAAGCTTCGGCCCATGCGCCGGATGGGAGCGTCCAAATGATCCCCTTGTCCTTCGCCCAGCAGCGGCTGTGGTTCCTGGACCAGATGGAAGGCCCCTCCGCGACCTACCACATTCCGCTGGCCGTCCGGATGCGCGGCGCCCTCGACCGCCCGGCCCTGCGGGGCGCACTGGCGGACGTGGTGGCCCGGCACGAGGTGCTGCGGACCCTGTTCCCCGCCCAGGAGGGGACGCCGTACCAGTCGATCCTCGCGGAGGAGGACGTCGAACTCCCCCTGCTGGTACGGTCGGTGACCGAGGACGCGCTCGCCGACACCCTCGGCGAACTGGCGGCGGAGACCTTCGACCTCGCCCATGACCTGCCCCTGCGCGCGACCCTGCTGGAGCTGGCCCCCGAGGACCACGTCCTGCTGATCGTCGTGCATCACATCGCCTCGGACGGCTGGTCCAACGCCCCGCTGATGCGGGACCTGGGAATCGCCTACGGCGCCCGGATCGAGGGCGGCGCGCCTCACTGGGAGCCGCTGCCGGTCCAGTACGCCGACTACACGCTGTGGCAGCGGGAGGTACTGGGTGACGCGGACGACCCGGACAGTGAGCTGTCCTCCCAACTCGCCTTCTGGAGCGAAGCGTTGGCGGACCTGCCGGACGAGGTGACCCTCCCCGCCGACCGGCCGCGCCCGGTGGTGGCCTCCTACCGGGGCGCCACGCACACCGTGTCCTGCCCGGCCGGGACGCACCGGGCGCTCACCGCGCTGGCCCGGGAGACCGGCACCACGTTCCTCATGGTGGCGCAGGCGGCGGTGGCGGCACTGCTGACCCGCTCGGGCGCCGGTACCGACATCGTCATCGGCTCCCCGGTCACCGGACGCGGGGACGAAGCCCTCGACGGCCTGGTCGGCTTCTTCGTGAACACCCTCGTGCTGCGCACCGACACCGGCGGGGACCCGTCCTTCCGCGAACTGCTCCGCCGGGCCCAGCAGACCGATCTGGCGGCCTGGGCGCACCAGGACATGCCGTTCGACCGGCTGGTCGAGGTCCTCAACCCGGAGCGCTCGGCCTCCCGCCACCCGCTCTTCCAGGTGATGCTCACGGTCGCCCAGTCGCTCGACGCGGCGGCCCCCGAACTCGGCCGCCTGGACACGTCGTTGGTGATCCCGGAACTGCGGATAGCGAAGTTCGACCTGACCTTCGGCTTCCAGGAGCGCCCCTACGGCGACGGCGGTCCGGCCGGATTCGACATCGTCGCCGAGTACGCCACCGACCTGTACGACGCGCGGACGGTCCGGGCGGTCCTCGACCGGCTGACGCGTCTGCTCACCGCGGTGGCCGAGACCCCGGACACCCCGGTCGGCGCGCTGGACGTGCTGGCGGCCGACGAACGCCGCCGACTGGACACCTGGGCAGGTCCCCGCACCCGCGCCCCGCGGCTCTCCCTGGACCAGTTGTTCAGCGGGAAGGCTGCGGCGACTCCGGACGCCGTGGCCCTGGTCCACGAGGAGCAGCGGATCACGTACGCGGAGCTGGACATCTGGTCCAACCGCCTGGCCCGTCACCTCACTTCGAGGGGTGTGAGGCCGGGCGGCCTGGTCGCCATCCACCTCGAACGCTCGCCGCTGCTGATCGCCTCGCTGCTCGCGGTGCTGAAGGCCGGTGCCGGATACACGCTGCTGGACCCGCAGTTCCCGTTGGAGCGCCTCAACAGGGCCCTGGGACAGACCGATCCCTCGGTGGTGATCAGCCAGGCGTACCTCCCGGGACTGGAGCACACCGCCCCCCTGATCGACCTCACCGCCGAGGCGACGGTGATCGCGGCGACTTCGGGTGCGGCGGTGGAGACGTCCGGGCACCCGGAGGCCGTGGCCTGCGTGATGTTCACGTCCGGTTCGACCGGCCTCCCGAAGGGTGTGGCGGCGTCCCATCGTGCCCTGGCGGCGACGTTCTTGGGCCCGGACTATCTTCATTTCGGTCCGGAGCAGAGCTACTTGCAGTGCTCGCCGGTCTCCTGGGACGCCTTCGCGCTTGAGGTGTTCGGTCCGCTCCTGCACGGCGGTACCTGTGTCCTCCAGCCCGGTCAGCACACCGATCCGCATCAGATCGTGGAACTCGTCGAGCGGCATCGGATCACCACGCTCCAGATGTCGGCGAGCCTGTTCAACCACATGCTGGACGAACACCCCCAGGTCTTCGGCGTGCTCCGCGAGGCCATGACCGCCGGTGAGGCCGCCTCGCCCGCCCACACCGCACGAGCCCTCGCCGACCACCCCCATCTGCACCTGATCAACGGCTACGGCCCCGCGGAGAGCATGGGCTTCACCACCACCCACCCCATCACCACCGACGCCACCACCATCCCCATCGGCGGCCCGGTCACCGGAAAGAACGCCTACGTCCTCGGCCCCCGACTGGAACTCCTCCCGCCCAACACGCCCGGTGAGCTGTACGTCGCCGGGCACGGTCTCGCCCACGGCTATATCGGCCAACCCGCGCTGACCGCCGAGCGGTTCACCGCCGACCCGTACGGCCCGCCCGGCAGCCGCATGTACCGCACGGGTGACCTCGCCCGCTGGAACCATCGCGGCGAGTTGGAGTATCTCGGCCGCGCCGACCAGCAGTTGAAGCTCCGGGGGTTCCGTATCGAACCCGGCGAGATCGAGAACGTCCTGTGCAAGCACCCCTCCGTGGCCCAGGCGGCGGTCGCCGTGCGCGAGGTCCGCCCGGGGGACAAGCGGCTCGTCGCGTACGTCGTCCCGGTCGCCGGGAACCGGATCGAGCCGGAGGCGCTGCGCCGGCACACCGAGGGCGCGCTGGCCGACTACATGGTCCCGGCCGTCTTCATGGCGCTGGATGCCCTCCCCCTGACCGTCAACGGCAAGCTCGACCAGCGGGCCCTGCCCCAGCCCAGCCTCCAGGGCCACGGCGCCGACGGACGAGCCCCCCGCACCCCCGCCGAAGAGGTCCTGTGCACCGTCTTCGCCGAGGTCCTGGGGCTGCCCTCGGCCTCCGTGGACGACGACTTCTTCCGCCGCGGCGGCCACTCCCTGCTCGCCACCCGGCTGGTCTCCAGGGTGCGCGAGATCTTCGGAGTGCGGCTGCTGGTACGGGACTTGTTCCGGTACCCCACGGTCGCCGCGCTGGCCGCGCGCATCGCGGGCGACCGGGCGGAAGCGTCCCGTCCCGCCCTGGTGGCCGGGGAGCGCCCGGCGCGGCTGCCGCTCTCCCCGGCGCAGCGCCGCCTCTGGTTCCTGGACCAGATGGAGGGCCCCTCGGCGACGTACAACATCCCGATGGCCGTCCGGCTGACCGGGGGCCTCGACCGTGCGGCGCTGCGGGGCGCCCTGGCGGACGTCGTCGCCCGGCACGAGGCCTTGCGCACCCTCTTCCCCGCCGAGCACGGCGAACCCCGCCAGCAGATCACCCCGGCCGACCGCGCGGAGGTACCCTTCGTCGTCCTCGGCGCCGATGAGGACACCCTGGCGGCCCGGATCAGCGAGCAGGCCGGGCGCCCCTTCGCCCTCGACTCCGAACTCCCGCTCCGCAGCGTCCTGTTCGAACTCGCTCCGGACCACCACGTCCTGCTCCTGGTGGTGCACCACATCGTCTCGGACGGCTGGTCGAACACCCCGCTGATGCGCGACCTCGGCACCGCCTACCGGGGGCGCACCGAGGCCGAGGCGCCCGACTGGGAGCCGCTGCCGGCCCAGTACGCCGACTACACCCTGTGGCAGCAGGCGCTCCTGGGGGACGCCGACGACCCGGACAGCCTGATCGCCGCCCAGCTCGGCCACTGGCGCACCGCGCTTGAAGCCGTACCGGACGAGGTGACCCTCCCCGCCGACCGGCCGCGCCCGGTGGTGGCCTCCTACCGGGGCGCCACGCACACCGTGTCCTGCCCGGCCGGGACGCACCGGGCGCTCACCGCGCTGGCCCGGGAGACCGGCACCACGTTCCTCATGGTGGCGCAGGCGGCGGTGGCGGCACTGCTGACCCGCTCGGGCGCCGGTACCGACATCGTCATCGGCTCGCCCGTGACCGGCCGCGCCGACCAGGCGCTCGACGATCTGGTCGGCTTCTTCGTCAACACCCTGGTGCTGCGCACCGACACCAGTGGCGCCCCCTCCTTCCGTGAACTCCTGCGCCGCGCCCGGGACACGGACCTCGCCGCCTGGGCCCACCAGGACGTTCCCTTCGACCGGCTGGTCGAGGCCCTCAACCCGGAGCGCTCGGCCTCCCGGCATCCGCTGTTCCAAGTCATGCTCACCGTCGGCCAGTCGCTCGGCACCGGACCGGAACTGGGCGCCCTGAAAACCGAGTTCGTCGTCCCCGAGCTGCGGATCGCGAAGTTCGACCTGACCTTCGGCTTCGAGGAGCACCGGACCGAGGACGGCGGTTCGGCCGGCTTCGACATCTGCGTGGAGTACGCCACCGACCTGTACGACGCCGGTACCGTACGGGCCGCCGTGGCGCGCTTGGTCCGGCTGCTCGGCGCGGCGGCCGAGGCCCCCGATCTGCCGTTCGGCCGCCTGGAGATCCTCGGCGAGGAGGAGCGCGGACAGCTCACGGCCTGGTCCGGTCCGGCCACCTCCGCCCCCCAGCTCTCGCTGGACCAGCTGTTCAGCGGGCAGGCGGCCGCGACCCCCGACGCCGTGGCCCTGGTCCACGAGGAGCAGCGGATCACGTACGCGGAGCTGGACATCTGGTCCAACCGCCTGGCCCGTCACCTCACTTCGAGGGGTGTGACGCCGGGCGGCCTGGTCGCCATCCATCTCGAACGCTCGCCGCTGCTGATCGCCTCGCTGCTCGCGGTGCTGAAGGCCGGTGCCGGATACACCCTGCTGGACCCGCAGTTCCCGCTGGAGCGACTCAACGGCGTTCTCGCGCAGACCGGTCCGGCCGCTGTGATCAGCCAGGCGTACCTCCCGGCGCTGGAGCACACCGCGCCGTTGATCGACCTGACTTCCGAGGCGACGGTGATCGCGGCGACTTCGGGTGCGGGGGTGGAGACGTCCGGGCACCCGGAGGCCGTGGCCTGCGTGATGTTCACGTCCGGTTCGACCGGCGCCCCGAAGGGTGTGGCGGCGTCCCATCGTGCCCTGGCGGCGACGTTCTTGGGCCCGGACTATCTCCGTTTCGGGCCGGAGCAGAGCTACTTGCAGTGCTCGCCGGTCTCCTGGGACGCCTTCGCGCTTGAGGTGTTCGGTCCGCTCCTGCACGGCGGTACCTGTGTCCTCCAGCCCGGTCAGCACACCGATCCGCATCAGATCGTGGAACTCGTCGAGCGGCATCGGATCACCACGCTCCAGATGTCGGCGAGCCTGTTCAACCACATGCTGGACGAGCACCCTGCCGTTTTCGCCGTCGTACGCGAGGCCATGACGGCGGGCGAGGCGGCCTCGCCCGCCCACACCGCGCGAGCCCTCGCCGACCACCCCCATCTGCACCTGATCAACGGCTACGGCCCCGCGGAGAGCATGGGCTTCACCACCACCCACCCGATCACCACCGACGCCCCGACCATCCCCATCGGCGGCCCGGTCTCGGGCAAGAACGCGTACGTCCTCGGCCCGAACCTCGAACTCCTCCCGCCCAACTCTCCCGGTGAGTTGTACGTCGCCGGACACGGTCTGGCCCACGGCTACATCGGCCAACCCGCGCTCACGGCCGACCGGTTCACCGCGAACCCGTACGGCCCGCCCGGCAGCCGCATGTACCGCACGGGCGACCTCGCCCGCTGGAACCATCGCGGCGAGTTGGAGTATCTCGGCCGCGCCGACCAGCAGTTGAAGCTCCGGGGGTTCCGCATCGAACCCGGCGAGATCGAGAACGTCCTGTGCCGACACGGTTCCGTGGCCCAGGCGGCCGTGGTCATCGACGAGATCCGGCCGGGCAACAAGGGCCTGATCGCCTATGTCACCCCCCTCGACGGTGCCCGCATCGACATCGCCGGGCTCCGCGCCCACGCCTCCGCGTCGCTTCCCGACCATATGATCCCGGCGGCCTACGTCCCCCTGGACGCCCTCCCGCGCACCACCAACGGCAAGCTCGACCGCCGTGCCCTGCCCCAGCCCGACCCGGACGACCAGCCCCGCACGGGCCGGGGCCCCCGCACCCCCGCCGAAGAGGTCCTCTGCACCCTGTTCGCCGAGGTCCTGGGGCTGCCCTCGGCCGCCGTGGACGACGACTTCTTCCACCGCGGCGGGCACTCCCTGCTCGCCACCCGGCTGATCAGCCGCATCCGCACCATCTGGAGCACGCACACCACGATCAGCGACCTGTTCCGCTACCCGACGCCCGAGCAGCTCGCCGAGCACATCGCGGCCGGTGCGGGCGGCGCCAGGGCGAACCCGCTGGAGGCGGTCCTGCGGATCCGGGGCGCGGCGGAGGCGTCCGCGCCGCCGCTGTTCTGCGTCCACCCCGTCTCCGGGATCAGCTGGGGGTACGCCGGTCTGCTGCGGCACATCGGCGAGGACCACCCGGTGATCGGCTTGCAGGCCCGGCACTTCACCGAGCCGCAGCGCCGCCCCGCGTCCATCGCGGAGATGGCGGACGACTACCTGGCCTCGATCCGCGCGGTCCAGCCGCACGGCCCGTACCACCTGATCGGCTGGTCCTTCGGCGGCATGGTCGCGCACGCCGTCGCGGCCCGGCTGGAGCGGCTGGGCGAGGAGGTACGGCTGCTGGGGCTGCTGGACGCGTATCCGCTGCCGGAGGGCTTCGAGGCGCGGCCGATCACCGGCGGGGACGTACTGCACGGCCTGCTCGGCGAGTTGCCTGCGGACGCGTCCGTGCACTGTGCCGACGGGGCACCGGACGTACGCGAACTCGCACGGCTGGTACGGGACCGGGCACCCGGGCTCGGCGAACTCGACGGACCGGGCGCGGCCGCCGTCGTCGAGGCGACGATCGCCAACCTGGACATCCGGCTGCGCCATGTGCCGGACCTGTCCTTCGGCGGCGACCTGCTCTTCTTCAACGCCACGGGAACGCCCGCTCCGTTGACGGCCGCTGAGGCCTGGGCGCCGTACGTGGATGGCCGGATCGAGGAGGTCGACATCGACTGCCGCCACGCCGAGATGACCGAGCCCGAGCCGCTGCGCGCGATCGGCGAAATCCTGGCCGGCCGCCTCCGCCCCGCCAGACGCTGACCCCACTCCCGGGCCTCCGGCCGGTCTCCACCCCCGACCGGTCGCCCGGCGGCCCCCGGGTCGCCTTGGGCCGGGGCGCCGGGTGGTTTTCGGTCGGCCCGGGTCTGCCCCCGGGTGGTCCTGGAGCGGTCTTTCAGCCGTAACGCTGGCCGGTCTCTGCCTCTCGGGCGGTGGCCGGGCGGCCCCTGACCCCCGGCGCCCCCCGGGTCGCTTTCGGCCGGGCCGCGCGGTGGTCTTGGGTCGGCCTCCGGCCCGGCCCCTGGCCGGTCCCGGAGTGTTCTCAGAGCCACGTCTCCGGTCGGGTTCGCGGGTGGTCTTCGGCCGGTCCGACGCTCACTGCCCTCCCGGTTGCTCGTCTGGTGGTTCCTGGTTCCCGGTGGTCCCCAAGTCGCCTTCGGCCGGGCCGCCGTGTCGTCCTCGGCCGGTCTTCGGCTGGGCCGTGGGTGGCCTTCGGCCGGCCCCTGGTCGGTCTTGGAGCGCTCGCCGGGCCAATGACTTCGGCCGGTCTCTCCCCGAGGGGCTCTCCCCCCGGCCGGTCGCCTGATGGTCCCCGGATGGCTACCGGCTCGCCCCTGGCGGAACCGTGTCTGCCTCCGGGCGGCCTCAGGGGCGGATCACCGAGCGGCCACGAGCGCTCCCCGGCCGGTTCCCGAGGGGTCTCCGGTCCGACCCCGGCCAACTCGGTTTCCTGGGCGGGCCCTTGGGCGGGGTCCTCGGCGGGGCCGGGAGTTGCCCCCCCGGACGGCCCCATGGTCAGGCCACCGAGTGGCCCCCGGCCAACCTCCCGGCCCCCCGGCCCCCCGGGCGGAAACCGAGCGGATCCCGAACCGGCCCCGAGCAGCCCCCCGGACGACCCCCGAGCGGATCCCCGGACGACCCCCGAGCGGACCCCGAGCGGACCCCGATCGGCCCCGAGAGCGCACCCCCGCCCTCGGCCCCGTCCCCCGCCCCACAGCGACTGCCCGGGAACTGCCGCTTCAGCCACCGGGTTCGGCCGGTTCTTTTTCCTAATGTGAATGTGTCCGAACGGCCGACCCGGTACGCAAAGGAGCGGCCCGGCCTCAGAGGAAGCAAGGGATATGGCTGATCATTCCGGCTGGCGCCTCGGTATCGCTTCGGCTCCCATCCATCACGGCGAGATCCTGCAGGGCGTCTTCCCCCACGAGGGCGGACTCACCAGGGGCCTGGTGACGCTCCCCTGCACCATCTACAAGACACACGCGACCTTCATGCCGGCACCCGGAGCCGAAGTGACCGTCTCCCCGGCCTGGAAGACCAAGGCCCTGCGCGCGGCCGACCTCACCATCGCCGCGATCAGCCCGGACGGCGAACACCCCGTGGGCGGTCACCTCGACCTCTCCGGCGACGTCCCGCTGTGCCGCGGCTTCGGCTCCTCGACCAGCGATGTCCTCGCCACCATCTGGGCGGTCAAGGACGCGTTCGTCAGCGCGCTGGCCCCCGAGGACGTGGCCCGGCTCGCCGTACAGGCCGAACTGGCCTCCGACTCCCTGATGTTCGAGGAGACGTCGGTACTGTTCGCCCAGCGCGACGGCGAGGTCATCGAGGACTTCGGCTACCGCATGCCACCGGTGCGCGTCCTCGGCTTCGGCTCACGGCCGCAGAACAACGGGCAGGGCGTGGACACCCTCGCCTTCCCGCCCGCCAGCTACGGCACCGCCGAGACCCGGAGCTTCGCCGAGCTCCAGGCCATGCTCCGCGACGCCATCCAGACCAAGGACGCGGCCCTCCTGGGCGCGGTGGCCACGGCCAGCACCGAGATCAACCAGCGGCATCTGCCGATACCGGACCTCGACCGGATCCGCTGGATCGTCCGGGAGGTCGGCGCCCTCGGGGTGCAGGCCGCCCACAGCGGGGACATCGCCGGCATCCTCTTCGACCGCGACGACCGCGACGTCGAGGCCCGCACCGAACACGCGAAAGACCTTCTGCACAGCACGGGCATCCACGAGCAGTGGATCTTCACGACGGGTGACTGACATGACGACGACCGTGGTCGCGAGTGCCGCCAAAGTGCACTCGTCCGTAGTGGAAGCCACCGAGCTCCCGCGCATCATCCAACTCACCGACAACCTCTACGGGGCCGCCTTCAGCCTGATGAAGCTGCTGCCCGCCCGCTACATCATCGACCAGGCCGAGGCCGCCGGGACCCTGCTGCCGGGCACCCCGATCATCGAGACCTCCTCCGGCACCTTCGCCCTGGGCCTCGCCATGGTGTGCCGGCTGCGCGGCTACCCCCTCACCATCGTCGGGGACGCGGCGATCGACCGGGAGCTGTACACCCGGCTGACGATGCTCGGCGCGACGGTGGAGATCGTCGAGGACACCGGACAGCCCGGCGGCATCCAGGGCGCCCGGCTCGCCCGGGTGGAGGAACTGCGCCGGCTGCGCCCGGACAGCTTCGTACCGGGCCAGTACGACAACCCCGACAACCCGGCCGCATACGGCGCGGTCGCCGAACTGATCGGCGGCACCCTCGGCTCGGTCGACTGCCTGGTCGGCCCGGTCGGTTCCGGCGGCTCCACGGGCGGCCTCGCGGCGGCCCTGCGGCTGGCCGACCCGACCCTGCACCTGGTCGGCGTCGACACCCACGGCTCGATCATCTTCGGCACCCCGGACCGCCCCCGGATGCTGCGCGGCCTGGGCAGCAGCATCCACCCGGGCAATGTGCGGCACTCGGCCTACGACGAGGTGCACTGGGTCACCGCGCCCGAGGCGTTCCACGCCACCCATGAACTGTTCCGCACCCACGGCCTGTTCATGGGCCCGACGAGCGGCGCCTCCTTCCAGGTCGCCGCCTGGTGGGCGGGGCAGAACCCCGACAGCACGGTGGTGGCCGTACTGCCCGACGAGGGCTACCGCTACCAGTCGACCGTCTACAACGAGACCTGGCTGCGCGAGCAGGGCATCACCCCGGCCGCCAACCCGGCGGGCCCGGCCCTGGTCGACCACCCGCTGGACGCGCCCTCGACCTGGTCCCGGCTGCTGTGGGCGCGGCGCCGGTTCGACGATGTGATGGTCCCCGGAGCGAACGCATGAACGACCGGCTGCTCCTCCTGATCGAGTCCAACACCACCGGCACAGGGCGCCGGTTCGCCCAGCGGGCCCTGGCTGAGGGCATCGAACCGGTGCTGCTCAGCGCCGATCCCGGACGCTATCCGTACGCCGCCGAGGACGGCCTGCGCACGGTCGTCGTCGACACCGCCGACCCGGCGGCCCTCTGGTCCGCGGTGCGGGAACTGGCCGCGACCGCGCAGATCGCGGGCGTGCTGTCCAGCTCCGAGTACTTCGTCGTCACCGCCGCCGAGGTGGCGGCCCGGCTCGGGCTCCCCGGCCCGGCCGCCGACGCCGTACAGGCCTGCCGTGACAAGACCACCCAGCGCCGCCTGCTCGCCGGGGCCGGGGTGCCGGTGCCCGCGTTCACGGAGGTCGGCGAGGTCGCGGAGGCCGTCGACGCGGCCGCCCGGCTGGGCCTGCCCGTCGTGGTCAAACCGGTCCAGGGCTCCGGCAGCGTGGGCGTACGGCTGTGCGCGAGCCTCGGGGAGGTCGCCGACCACGCCGGTGCCCTGCTCTCGGCCACCGTCAACGAGCGGGGGCTGGCCGCGCCCACCTGGATCCTGGTCGAGTCGTACCTGACGGGCCGAGAGTTCTCGGTCGAGGTGGTCGGGCACGAGGCCGTGGTGACCGTCGCCAAGCACATCGGTCCGCCGCCGGTGTTCGTCGAGACCGGCCACGACCTGCCCGCCGACCTGCCGCCCCGGCGACGGGACGCCCTGACCGCCTGCGCGGTCGCGGCCGTACGCGCCCTCGGCCTCGGCTGGGGCGCGGCGCACGTGGAACTGCGGCTGGACGGCGACACCCCCCGGGTGATCGAGGTCAACCCCCGGCTGGCGGGCGGCATGATCCCCGAACTGGTGCGCCGCGCCTGCGGGATCGACCTGATCACCGCGCAGGTCCGGGCGGCCGTCGGGCTGCCGGTGACGCTGGAGCGCGACCGGGACGCCGGGGCGTCGATCCGCTTCCTGACCGCCGAGGCGGCGGGCACCCTCGGTCCCGCGGACGCCGTCGAGGAGGCGCTGTCCCGGGCCCGGGAGGTGCCGGAGGTGGTGGACGCCGCGCTGTACCGCGCGCCGGGGACGCCCGTGGGACCCGCCGAGGACTTCCGGGGCCGACTGGGCCATGTGATCACGGCCGGTTCCTCGACGGCCGCCGCGGCACGGGCGGCGGAGGAGGCGGTGACCGGGCTGGCCACCGCGCTGCGCCCCCCGGCCGTGCCGTCGGCGGTGCCTGCGCCCGCGCAGAGCCACCCCGCCCAGGACCGCGAGGACCACGAGGACCACGAAGACCACGAGAACCGCAAGGACCGCGAGGACAGCAAGGAGACCGTATGAGCGCCATCGACGCCCTCCACGCCCTCGACGCCATCGCCTGCCGGGCGGAGACGGCCGTCCGCGACGGTGCCGACACCGGCCGGCTGCGGACCACGCTCAACGACGAGGCGCACCGGATCGTCTACGACCAGTACCTGCCGGGCTCCGGCTCCCGCTCCGGCCGGGACGGCCTGGTGCAGGAGCTGCGCCTGATCAGCGAGGTGGACCTGGCCCATCTGGTCATGCTGTCCGAGCGCGGCATCGTGGACACCGGCCGGGTCGCGGTCCTGCTGGACACCATCACGGCCCTGCGCGCCGACGACTTCGCCGAGCTGCGCGGCATGCCCATGCCCCGCGGCGTCTACCTGGCCTACGAGGGCAGACTGGTGGAGCGGCTCGGCGAGCGGATCGGCGGTGTGCTGCACACCGGACGCTCCCGCAACGATCTCAACGCGACGACCGTACGGCTGAAGACGCGCGGGCCGTACGGCGAACTCCTCACCGAGGTCGCCGAGTTGGCCGACATCCTGCTGGCCGCCGCCGATGTCTACCGCGATGTCACCATGCCCGCGTACACCCACGGCCAGCCCGCCGTGCCGATCACCTACGGGCACTACCTCGCCGGTGTCGCCGGTTCGGTGCTGCGGAGCCTTCAGGCGCTGCTGGAGGCGGGCCGGGAGATCGACGTCAACCCGCTCGGGGCCGGTGCCGTCGGCGGCACCTCCGTCCGCATCGACCCGCACCGCACGGCCGAGCTGCTGGGCTTCACCGGCGCGGCACCGAACTCGGTCGACGCGGTCGCCTCACGGGACTTCGTGCTGCGCCTGCTCGCCGCGTGCTCCACCCTCGGCGTGACCATGGCCCGGGTCGCCCGGGATCTGAGCACCTGGACCTCGGAGGAGTTCGGGCTGCTGCGGATGGCCGACGACCTGGTCGGCTCCAGCTCGATGATGCCGCAGAAGCGCAACCCGTTCCTGCTGGAGCACATCCAGGGCCGGTCGAGCGCCGCCCTCGGCCACTTCGTCGCCGCCTCCTCGGCGATGACCACGGCCGGTTTCACCAACGCCATCGCGGTGGGCACGGAGTCGGTACGCCAGCTGTGGCCGGGCCTCGCCGACACCCTGGACGCGGTCACCCTGCTGCGGCTGGTGGTGGCGGGCGCGGAGCCGGAGCGCGAGCGGATGGAGGAGCGGGCCGTCGGGGGCTTCACCACGGCGACGTATCTGGCGGAGTCCCTGGTGATGGACGGCATGCCGTTCCGCAGGGCCCACCATCTGGTGGGGGAGACCGTGCTGTCGGCCCTGGACCGGGGGGTCTCGCTGACCGAGGCGGGCCGCGACCGGCCCGAGGTCGCCGCGCTCGCGCCGGGGGACGGCTCGTCCTGGCTGGACCCCGCGGACGTCGCCGCCGCCTACGCCTACGGCGGCGGGCCCGGCGCCCCCGCGGCCGAGGCGGCCCTCGGAAGGCTCACCACCGAACTCGAACGGCTGCAGGACGAGGTGACGGCGCGCCGGACCCGCTGGACGAGCGCGGCCGACCGGCTCGCCACGACGGTACGGGCGCTGGTCGAGTCGTCATGAGCGAAGAGAACGCGCTCATGGGCGAAGAGAACGCGCTCATGAGCGAAGAGAACCCCGTCATGAGCGACGAGAACGCGGTCATGGACGACGAGAACGAAGGCGGGGCGGGGCCGGGCGTGGGGCACCGGCATGACTTCCGGCTGCTGTGGGGCGGCGAGACCGTCAGCAAATTCGGCAGCAGCATCTCCGGCGTCGCCATGCCGCTGGTGGCCGTGGTGACCCTGCACGCAGGCACCCTGTGGGTGAGCATGCTGGCCGCCGCCGCCTGGCTGCCCTGGCTGCTCTTCGGGCTGTCGGCGGGCGCCTGGGTGGACCGGGTACGCAGGCGCCCGCTGATGATCGCCTGCAACCTGGCCTCGCTGGCGCTGCTGGCCGCCGTCCCCGTCGCCGCCTGGTACGGCGTTCTCACCATGGCGCAGCTGCTCGCCGTGTCCCTGCTGACCGGCTGCGCGAGCGTCCTCTTCTCCGTGGCGTACCGCGTCTATCTGCCGACCGTCGTGGCCAAGGACGAGCTGTCCGCGGCCAACGCCAGGCTCCAGGGCAGCGAGTCGGTGGCGCAGCTGGGCGGTCTGGGCGCCGGTGGTCTGCTGGCGGGGGCCCTCGGCGCGGTGACCGGGCTGCTGGCCGACGCGGCGACCTTCCTGGTCTCCACCCTGTGCCTGCTCGCCGTCCGGGGCCGCGAACCGCGCGTCGAGACGCCCCGGGCGCGGCCCGGGCTGCGCGCGGAGATCCGCGAGGGCCTGCGCTACACCCTGCGCGATCCCTACCTTCGGGTGCTCACGCTCTACGGATCGGTCACCAATCTGCTGCTGACCGGCTGCCAGGCCATCCTCACCGTCTTCCTGGTGCGTGAACTGGGCGTCGGCGAGGGCGCGGTGGGCTGGCTGCTCGCGGCGGGCGGCGTGGGCGGACTCCTCGGCGCCCTCGCCGCGGGCCCGATGGCCCGGCGCTTCGGCACGGCGCGCGGCATGCTGCTGTGCAAACTCGTCACCGCCCCGCTGGGGCTGCTGATCCCGCTGGCGGGCGCGGGCGCGCGGTCCGTGCTGGTGGCCCTGGGCCTGGCGGGCCTGTCGGTGGGCGTCGTCTGCGGCAGCGTCATCCAGGGCGCGTTCCGGCAGACGTACTGCCCGCCCGGGCTCCTCGGCCGGATCACGGCGAGCTACTCCGTCGCCAACTACGGATCGGTGCCGGTCGGCGCGCTGCTCGGCGGCGCGCTCGGTACGTCCTTCGGGCTGCGGCCGACACTGTGGCTGCTGACCGCCGGACTCGCCGTCAGCAGCCTGCTGTTGCTGGTGCGACCGCTGGCCGGGCGCCGCGACCTGCCCACCGAGCCGGTGGCCGGACGCCGGGGCACGCCGGAGGCGACGGCGCCGCCGGTGCGCACGGCCACGGCCCGCGCGATGTGACGGGCCCTCTCGTATGAACGCGTCCGACACCCTCTCCACGGCCGGGAGCAGTCCAGTGGCATCCACCCCGCAGCCAGTACGGCGCCGTCTTCCGCCTCCGGGTTCCCCCGACCTGTGGCTGCTGCGGCTGTCCGACACCCCGGACGCCGCCCCGGACGCCGCCCCGGACGCCGCCACGCTGGACGCGTCCGAACGCGAGCGGTCCGCGTCCTTCGCCAGGCCCGCGGACCGCGTCCGCTTCACGGCGGCGCACCGCACGCTGCGCGCGGTACTGGGGTCCTACCTCGGGGTGCCGGCGGCGGAGATCCGCTACGCCCGCGAGACCTGCCCCTGCTGCGGCGGACCCCATGGCCGCCCCGCCCTCCTCGGCTTCCCCGGCGATCTCCACTTCTCGCTCTCGCACCGCGGCGACCTGGTGCTGATCGGCGTCGCGGGCGAGCCGATCGGGGTGGACGTGGAGCTGGTGCCCGACATCGAGGGGAGCGGCGAGCTGGCCCTGATGCTGCACCCCGACGAGCAGCGGGAGGCCCAAGCCCTCGACCCGGTCAGGCGCCCGGGGGCCGTCGCCCGGCTGTGGACGCGGAAGGAGGCGTACCTGAAGGGCCTCGGCACCGGTCTCGGCCGCGACCCCGCCATGGACTACATCGGCCTGGGCACCCCGGACGGCCCGCGCCCCCGGGTCGACTGGCACTTCCGGGACGTCCCGGTGGACCGCGGCTACGTCGCCTCGGTGGCCACCCGGGGACCGCTGACCACCAGCGCTCCCCACCCGACCCGCGTCACCGGCCGCTTCCCCCGGCAGCGGTGAGGCGCGCTCGGTCTATGCTCACCTCGTGGAACGCAGGGCGGCGAATGCAGGGCGGCAGAGGCTGGTGACGTGAGGACATGCTGAGAGAGGTCACCGCGACCCGCTATGTCGAGCCCCTGCGCTCCGGCGGCTCGGTCCCCGGCATCGTCGAGGCCGACGACCTGGGCACGTACGTCGTGAAGTTCACCGGTTCGGCACAGGGGCACAAGGCGCTGGTCGCGGAGGTGATCGTCGGGGAGCTGGCCCGCGCGCTCGGGCTGCGCTTCCCCGAGCTGGTCCTCGTGCACTTCGACCCGGCCGTCGCCGCGGCGGAGCCGCACCAGGAGGTGCGCGACCTGCACAGCGCCAGCGCGGGGGTGAACCTCGGCATGGACTATCTGCCGGGCGCCCGCGACCTCACCCCGGAGCTGGCCCGCGTCTTCCCGGTGGATCCGCTGGAGGCCGGCCGCGTGGTGTGGCTGGACGCGCTGACCGTCAACGTCGACCGCACCGTGCACAGCTCCAACCTGATGGTGTGGCCCACCCTCGGCACCGTGCCGCCGCGGCTGTGGCTCATCGACCACGGCGCCGCCCTCGTCTTCCACCACCGCTGGGACACCACGAGTCCGGGCAAGCGGTACGACTTCCGCCACCACGCCCTCGGCCCGTACGGCCCCGACGTCCGTGCCGCCGACGCCGAACTCGCCCCGCGCGTCACGGAGGAGCTGCTGCGCGCGATCGTCGCCGAGGTGCCGGACGCCTGGCTGGCCGAGGACGCCGGGTTCGCCACGCCCGACGACGTCCGGGACGCCTACGTCGGCTATCTGCTGGCCCGGGTGCGGCGGTCGGCCGAGTGGCTGCCCACCGACTTCCCGAGCCGCGAACAGGTCGCCGCCGAGGACGCCGCCCGCGCCGCCCGCACCCAGGCGGGCCGCCCGGACTGGCTGAAGCAGGTCCCCGATCTGCACGGCAAACCGGCCGTGGCACACGACGGGGCGATCCACCTGCGCTGACGGGCCCGGGGCGGCCCGGGGCGGGAGCCCCGAGCCACCCGGAGACCCGCCGGGGCTCAGCCCCTGAGCTGCTGGTACGCCGGCAGCGTCAGGAAGTCGGCGTAGTCCTCGTCCAGGGACACCCGCAGCAGCAGATCGTGCGCCTCCTGCCAGTGCCCGGCGGCGAACGCCTCCTCGCCGATCTCCTTGCGGATGGCGTCGAGTTCCTCGGCGGCGACCTCGCGGGCCAGCTCGGGCGTCGCCTTCACGCCGTTCTCGAACTCGACGCCCGCGTTGATCCACTGCCAGATCTGGGAGCGGGAGATCTCGGCGGTGGCCGCGTCCTCCATCAGATTGAAGATGGCGACCGCGCCGAGGCCGCGCAGCCATGCCTCGATGTAACGGATGCCCACCTGCACGGCGTTGACCAGACCGGCGTACGTCGGCTTCGCCTCCAGCGAGTCCACGGCGATCAGGTCGGCGGCCGACACCCGCACATCCTCGCGCAGCCGGTCCTTCTGGTTCGGCTTGTCGCCGAGCACCCGGTCGAAGGACTCCATGGCGATCGGCACCAGGTCGGGGTGGGCGACCCAGGAGCCGTCGAAACCGTCGTTCGCCTCACGGTCCTTGTCCGCGCGGACCTTCTCGAAGGCCACCTTGTTGACCTCCGCGTCCCGGCGGGAGGGGATGAAGGCCGCCATGCCGCCGATCGCGTGCGCGCCGCGCTTGTGGCAGGTGCGCACGAGGAGTTCGGTGTAGGCGCGCATGAACGGGGCGGTCATCGTCACCGCGTTGCGGTCCGGCAGCACGAACTTCGGGCCGCCGTCACGGAAGTTCTTCACGATGGAGAACAGGTAGTCCCAGCGTCCCGCGTTCAACCCCGAGGCGTGGTCGCGCAGTTCGTAGAGGATCTCCTCCATCTCGTACGCCGCCGTGATGGTCTCGATCAGCACGGTGGCGCGGATGGTGCCCTGCGGGACGCCCACGTAGTCCTGCGCGAACACGAACACGTCGTTCCACAGGCGGGCTTCGAGGTGCGACTCGGTCTTCGGCAGATAGAAGTACGGGCCCTTGCCGAGGTCCAGCAGCCGCTGCGCGTTGTGGAAGAAGTACAGGCCGAAGTCCACGAGCGCGCCCGGCACTTGACTGCCGTCCTCGGCCACGAGGTGGCGCTCGTCCAGGTGCCAGCCGCGCGGGCGCATGACGACGGTCGCCAGCTCCGCGTCCGGCCGCAGCGCGTACGACTTCCCGGACACCGGGTCGGTGAAGTCGATGTCGCGGCGGTAGGCGGCGATCAGATTGAGCTGGCCGAGGACGACGTTCTCCCAGGTGGGCGCGGAGGCGTCCTCGAAGTCGGCGAGCCAGACCCGGGCGCCCGAGTTGAGCGCGTTGATGGTCATCTTGCGGTCGGTGGGTCCGGTGATCTCGACGCGCCGGTCGTTCAGCGCGGCCGGGGCCGGGGCGACCCGCCAGGAGTCGTCCGCGCGGATCGCGGCGGTCCCGGGCAGGAAGTCGAGCGTGGAGGTGCGGGCGATCTCGGCGCGGCGCTCGGCCCGGCGGGCCAGGAGTTCATCACGGCGCGGGGTGAACCGCCGGTGCAGCTCCGCCACGAAGGCGAGCGCCGCGTCGTTCAGAACCTCCTCCTGCCGGGGCAGGGGCTCGGCGTCGACGATGGCCAGCGGGGACGGCGCTGGTGCGGACATGAGCTGTCACTTCCTTCAGCGGTGGCACCACGTGCCAAGTGGCACGAAAGGGATGAATCGCGCCCGCTGTGCGGCCGGACGCTTCTGATCAGTGGATACTAGTTTCCTCATTGTGGAACTTCAATGGTGTGTTGATGTCGAGATTCTCCGGGTCGAGGCAAGCTGACGCCGGGTGCCACGAGCCCGGCCGACGACACCCCGTTCACTCGAGGTGGCTCAGGTCGGCCTCGGTGTCGATGTCGTACGGCCGCGCCACATCCGCGCACTCCACCAGGCGGACGGCTCCCTGGTGGGCCTTCAGATAGGCGCGGGCGCCCCGGTCCCCGGTGGCGGCCGCCGCGATCCCCGCCCAGTGGGCCGCCCCGAACAGCACGGGATGCCCGCGCGTCCCGTCGTAGGCGGCCGAGACCAGCGCGTTCTCGCCGTCGTACGCCCGAAGGACCCGCGCCACCGCCTCGGGCCCGATGCCCGGCTGGTCGACCAGGAAGACCAGGGCCGCCCGTGCGTCCGTCAGGGCGAGCGCGGCGAGTCCCGCGCGCAGTGAGGAGCCCATGCCCTCGGCCCAGCGCGGGTTGTCGATCAGGACGCAGTCGCCCAGGTCCGCCCGCTCGCGCACCTCCTCGGCCCGCGCGCCCAGCACGACATGGATCCGTCCGACCCCGGCCGCCCGCAGCACCCCCACCGCGTGCTCGACCAGCGGCCGCCCCCGGTGTTCCAGCAGCGCCTTGGGCCGTCCGCCGAGCCGTCTGCCGCCCCCGGCGGCCAGCACGAGACCGGCGACCGCCGCGGTGGGGTCCTCGATGTCCGTCATGGCTCCTGCATACCCGACGGCGGCCCGGCTTTCAGGAGTCCCGGGCCGACTTCCGGGAATCTTCGGGCTGATTTTCGGCATGCCCCATGGCGCTCGCCGGGCCGGGTGGCGTTTACTGACCCGCGCACGACGGCGTGGCTGCCTGGGGAGGGCTGCTTTGCGGAGCTTGGGGCAGGGGCCGGTGACCGGCGGTGAAGAGGACCCGAGGGTGACGGAGCTGCGCCTGGCGGTGTCCCGCTTACGCCGCGAACTGGCCACCCTGCGCACGGACTTCCCGGACCGCGCCACGGCGGAGGACGAACTGGCCGCGCTCGCCGCCATGACCTCCGAGGGCGTCCCGGAGATACCCCGGCTGCGCGGCTCCCTGCTGCACCTCGCGGGCGCCATCGGCTCGATGAGCGCCCTTTCGGGGGCGCTGCGGGCCGTCAGGGCGGCGGTGGACCTGTTCGGGGAACCCGCGCGCCGGGGCCAGGAGTCACTGCCCCGCCCGGATCAGCCCTCCGACGCGAACAGCCCCCGCTCCTGAGCCTCTTCGCGGATGCGGCGGTACAGCGCGGTCAGCGTCTCGCTCACCGTCACCCGGGGCAGCTGGAGCCGGTCCAGTGCCTCGGCGTCGGCCGGCACGTCCTGCCAGCCCTGACCGGTGAGCAGGCGCATCAGGGCCGGGTTGAGCCGGTCCACCCCGCGCACCAGACGCGCCTCGGCGGTGCCGCCCCGCTCGTACTCGTGCCACAGCTCCAGGAACTCCTCGGCCAGCGGAGCGGGCAGCGCGCCGAACCGCCGCAGCGCGACGGCCTCTTCCCGCCGCGCCTTCTCCTCCCGGTCGCCGGGGGCCCAGGCCGAGGGGTCCCCGGTGTCGATCTCCACCAGGTCGTGCATCAGGCACATCTTCATCATCCGCGCCAGGTCCAGCGACCGGCCGGTCTCCCGCTCGAACTCGCCGTGCAGCAGCCAGCAGACCAGCGCCAGGTGCCAGGAGTGCTCGGCGACGCTCTCCCGGCGGCCCGGGGTGGCGTTGTTGTGCCGCTCGACCTCGCGGAGCCGGGCGGTGTGCGCGATGGCGTCGAACAGCTCCGGCAGCCCGGGTTCCATCGTCGGTGACTCCCTCTTCCGGGCGGCCGGACCTGCGGGGCCTACAGGCCGGAGCTCGCCAGCGACCGGGACAGCTCGACCGCGACCTGCTGGAGCACCGGCACGATCTTCTCCGTCGCCTCCTCGGTCACCCGGCCCGCCGGACCCGAGATGGAGATCGCCGCGGCCGTCGGGGAGTCCGGCACGCAGACGGCGAGGCAGCGCACCCCGATCTCCTGCTCGTTGTCGTCCACCGCGTACCCCTGCGCCCGCACCTCCGCCAGCGCCTTGAGGAACCCCTCCGGCGTGGTGATGGTCCGGTCCGTCGCCGCGGGCATCCCGGTACGGCCCAGCAGCGCCCGCACCTCGCCGTCCGGCACCGCCGAAAGCAGCGCCTTGCCGACGCCCGTGGAGTGCGGCAGCACCCGCCGGCCGACCTCGGTGAACATCCGCATCGAGTGCTTGGAGGGCACCTGCGCCACGTACACGATCTCGTCGCCGTCCAGCAGCGCCATGTTCGCGGTCTCGCCGGTCTCCTCCACGAGCCGCGCGAGATACGGCCGCGCCCAGGTGCCGAGCAGCCGGGACGCCGACTCGCCGAGCCGGATCAGCCGGGGGCCGAGCGCGTAGCGCCGGTTGGGCTGCTGGCGCACATAGCCGCAGGCGACCAGGGTGCGCATCAGCCGGTGGATGGTGGGCAGCGGCAGCCCGCTGGTCGCGGACAGTTCGCTGAGGCCGACCTCGCCGCCCGCGTCCGCCATCCGTTCCAGCAGGTCGAAGGCGCGCTCAAGGGACTGGACCCCGCCACCGCCGGGGGCCTTGGCGGAGTCGGGGGTGCTGGCGCTCGACGTCGGCACGGCACGTTCCTTTCGGGACGAACGGAGGGCAGCAGCCTACCCGGCGGACGGTTGACTCCCCGCTTGTACGGAGCTACGTTCTGCTTGCTGGAATTCTAATTCCGCTTTGTGGAAACGTCCAGGGTGCCATCCCTCCGCCCGCCGCCGGGCGGACGCCCCTTGACGGCGCCGAACCGGGAGTGAAGACTCCTTCAACAGAACGTTGAAATCCGTTTCGTGGCCATATGCCCGTTCGCGGTACAGATTCGCGGTACAGATTCGCGGTGCAGAAAGGGGTCCGGGTGTCCGACGCTGAACTGGTGCTGCGCTCGAGGCGCGTCATCACCCCCGAGGGGACACGGGCCGCCGCGGTCACCGTGTCCGCCGGAACGATCACGGCCGTACTGCCGTACGACACCGAGGTCCCGGCCGGCGCCCGCCTGGTGGACACCGGCGACGACGTGTTGCTGCCCGGTCTGGTCGACACCCATGTGCACGTCAACGACCCGGGCCGCACCGAGTGGGAGGGCTTCTGGACCGCCACCCGCGCCGCGGCCGCCGGCGGCATCACCACCCTCGTCGACATGCCGCTGAACTCCCTGCCGCCGACCACCACCGTCGAGCATCTACGGATCAAGCGGGACGTCGCCCGGGACAAGGCGCACACCGACGTCGGCTTCTGGGGCGGCGCGCTGCCCGGCAACGTCACGGACCTGCGCCCGCTGCACGACGCCGGGGTGTTCGGCTTCAAGGCGTTCCTGTCCCCGTCCGGCGTGGACGAGTTCCCGCACCTCGACCAGGAGCAACTCGCCCGCTCCCTCGCGGAGATCGCCGGTTTCGGCGGCCTGCTGATCGTGCACGCCGAGGACCCGCACCACCTGGCCGCCGCCCCCCAGCACGGCGGCCCCCGCTACGCCGACTTCCTCGCCTCGCGCCCCCGCGACGCCGAGGACACCGCCATCGCCGCGCTGATCGCCCACGCCCGCCGCCTGGACGCCCGGGTGCACATACTGCACCTGTCCTCCAGCGACGCGCTGCCGCTGATCCGCGCCGCCCGCGCCGACGGCGTCCGGATCACCGTGGAGACCTGCCCGCACTACCTCACCCTCACCGCCGAGGAAGTCCCGGACGGCGCCAGCGAGTTCAAGTGCTGCCCGCCGATCCGCGAGGCCGCCAACCAGGACCTGCTGTGGGCGGCGCTCGCCGACGGCACCATCGACTGCGTCGTCACCGACCACTCGCCCTCCACGGCCGACCTCAAGACCGGCGACTTCGCCACCGCCTGGGGCGGCATCTCGGGCCTCCAGCTCAGCCTCTCCGCCGTGTGGACCGAGGCCCGCAGGCGCGGCCACACCCTGGAGGACGTGGTGCGCTGGATGTCCGCGCGCACCGCCGCCCTCGTCGGACTCGACGCACGCAAGGGCGCCATCGCCCCCGGCCGCGACGCCGACTTCGCGGTCCTCGCCCCCGAGGAGACCTTCACCGTCGACCCGGCGGGACTCCAGCACCGCAACCGGGTCACCGCGTACGCGGGCCGCACCCTGCACGGCGTCGTCAGGTCCACCTGGCTGCGCGGCGAACGCATCGTCGCCGACGGCGAGTTCACCCCGCCGAAGGGCACGCTGCTCGACCGCCCCTGAGCCACGCCCCGCCCCCGGGGCATCCCGGGGGCCCATCCGGCCGACTCCCGAGAGGAACCACTGATCACCGTGACGGCGACACCAGGTTTTACCGGCGACGCGAACCCCTACGGAGGCGGTGACCCGTACGCGGACTACCGCACCGCCGACTTCCCCTTCACCCAGTACGCCAACCTCGCCGACCGCCGCCTCGGCGCCGGTGTCGTCGCCGCCAACGACGAGTTCTTCGCGCAGCGCGAGAACCTGCTGGTGCCCGAGCGCGCCGAGTTCGACCCCGAGCACTTCGGGCACAAGGGCAAGATCATGGACGGCTGGGAGACCCGCCGCCGCCGCGGCGCCGCCACCGAGGACCCCTGGCCCACCGCCGAGGACCACGACTGGGCGCTGGTCCGCCTCGGCGCCCCCGGGGTGATCCGCGGCATCGTCGTGGACACCGCCCACTTCCGCGGCAACTACCCGCAGGCCGTCTCCGTCGAGGCCGCCTCGGTCCCCGGCTCGCCCTCGCCCGCGCAGCTGCTCGGCGACGACGTGAAGTGGACGACCCTCGTCCCGCGCACCCCCGTCGGCGGCCACGCCGCGAACGGCTTCGAAGTCTCCCTGGAACAGCGCTTCACCCACCTGCGCGTCAACCAGCACCCCGACGGCGGCATCGCCCGGCTGCGCGTCTACGGCGAAGTCGCCCCGGATCCCGCGTGGTTGGCGGCGCTCGGCACCTTCGACGTGGTCGCCCTGGAGAACGGCGGCAGCGTCGAGGACGCCTCCGACCGCTTCTACTCCCCGGCCACCAACACCATCCAGCCCGGCCGTTCCCGCAAGATGGACGACGGCTGGGAGACTCGGCGCCGCCGCGACCGGGGCCACGACTGGATCCGCTACCGGCTCGTCACCCGGTCCCGGATCGGCGCCGTCGAGATCGACACCGCGTACCTCAAGGGCAACAGCGCGGGCTGGGCCTCGGTCTCGGTGCGCGACGGCGAGGACGGCGACTGGCGCGAGATCCTGCCCCGCACCCGCCTGCAGCCCGACACCAACCACCGGTTCGTCCTGCCGGAGGCGGCCGTCGGCACCCACGCGCGCATCGACATCTACCCCGACGGCGGCATCTCCCGGCTGCGCCTGTACGGCGCCCCGACCAAGACCGGGGCGGCCCAACTGGCCGCGCGGCACCAGGAACTGGGCGGCTGAGGCACCGTCACACGGATCGAGGGGCGGGCTCCGCGGGGAGGCGGGCGCCCGCCCCTCGTGCTGTCCGCGGTGCGTGCCGCCCGTACAGCGAATCAGCAGGTGGCAGGGGGTGTACAGGGCCGAACGGCCCCATCGCGGGGGGCCGGACGGCATCGGGTCCGCGGTGCAATACTGGCTCGTCTTCCGGCCGGACCTCCGGCGCCGCGGGGCACGGGTCCACCGCCGTTCGTCTTCTTCCGGCGGTGAACCCGCCCACGGCGCGGGGGAGTCGCGCGGCGCCCCTGACCCGGCGCACCGCGCGGTGCACGCGAAGACGGCGCCGAGAGGGCGCGCCGACGACCGCCGGGTACGGGGCCGGGCACGGGCGGGCGGCGCGCGAGGAACCGCAGGGAGAGAGCCAGTCCGTGAACACCACCAGCAGCGACGGCCACGACGATTACCACGCACTCCTCGCCCGGCGGGACGCGATGCGCCTGCGCCAGCAGCTCCTGTCCCCGTCCGCCCGCCCGGACCCGGGCCCCTGGCGGACCGCCGCCCGAAGGGCCCACGGGCAGCCGTACGACGGCGCGGCCGACCAGCGGATCATCACCCGCCAGCTGCCGCTGGTCACCCCCTTCGGCAAGCTCATCGGGCACCTCTACGACGCCATGTTCGAGCGCCACCCCTATCTGCGCTCGCTCTTCCCCGACTCCATGGACTTCCAGCGGGTCCATCTGGAACGGGCCTTCTGGTATCTGATCGAACACCTCGACCAGCCGGGGGAGGTGGCCGACTTCTGCGCCCGGCTCGGCCGCGACCACCGCAAACTCGGCGTCCGGCCCGTGCACTTCGAGGTGTTCGAGCAGGCGCTCGCCGAGGCCCTGCGGCGCAGCGCGGGCGCGCGCTGGAGCGAGGAGATGGAGCAGGCGTGGCTGCGCATGGTGCGCTTCGCGGTCGCGGCCATGGTGGACGGCGCGGCCGGGGCGCTCGCCGAACCGCCGTACTGGAACGGCACGGTGACCGCCCACGAGCTGCGCGGCCCCGACCTCGCGGTGCTCCGGGTGCGCCCCGCGGAACCGTTCCCCTACCAGGCCGGGCAGTACACCCGGATCCAGACCCCGCTGCTGCCGCTGACCTGGCGGCCGTACTCGATCGCCTGCGCGCCCCGCCCGGACGGCGAACTGGAGTTCCACGTCCGCCGCACCGCGCCCGGCGGCGTCAGCGACGCGCTGGTCACCCGGACCCGCGCCGGTGACCCGCTCCGCCTCGGCCCCGCCCAGGGCTCCATGGTCCTGGACGACGACCCCGCCCGGGACGTCCTGATCGTGGCCGGCGGCACCGGCTGGGCCACCGCCCGCGCCCTGCTCGAAGAGCTGTCCCGGCGCCCCCTGCGCCGCACCACCCATCTGTTCGTCGGCGCGCGCACCCTGGACGAGCTGTACGACACCGCGGCCCTCGCCCGCCTGGAGAAGAACTGCCCCTGGCTGCGCGTCGTCCCGGTGATCGGCGAGGAGTCCGGCGCCGCCGAGAGCGGCTCGGTGGCCGACGCGGTGGCCCGGCGCGGCGACTGGTCCGGCCACACCGCCTACGTCAGCGGCCCGCCCATGATGGTCACCGCCACGGTGTACGGACTGACCGCGCTGTCCCTGCCGCCGGACCGGGTCCACCACGACCCGGTCGACGGCACCCTGCCCCCGGCCGCGCGCCCCTCCAGGGCCGGGGCGCCGGTGGCGATCACCGGGGGGTGAGCCGCGCCACGCGCGCGGTGCAGGAACTCTTCCCCCCTCCTGGCGCGTTCTTGTGGTCGTGACCCTTCAGCAAGAGATCGTCGGCAACGCCATGCAGATGGCGGTCGTCAACCTGGACCCCGGCCAGACCGTGTACTGCGAGGCCGGGAAGTTCCTGTTCAAGACCACGAACGTGACCATGGAGACCCGGCTGTCCGGCCCCTCCGGGAGCGGCGGGCAGCAGGGCGGCGGCAGCGGCGGCATGGGCGGCATGCTGCGCCAGGCCATGGGCACCGCCATGCAGGTGGGCCAGCGGATGCTCGCCGGTGAGTCCCTGGCCTTCCAGTACTTCACCGCGCAGGGCGGCCAGGGCACGGTCGGCTTCGCGGGGGTGCTCCCCGGTGAGATGCGCGCGCTGGAACTCGACGGCCACCGCGCCTGGTTCGCCGAGAAGGACGCCTTCGTGGCCGCCGAGTCCTCGGTCCAGTTCGGCATCGCCTTCGCGGGCGGCCGTACGGGCATGAGCGGCGGCGAGGGCTTCGTCCTGGAGAAGTTCACCGGTCACGGCACCGTGATCATCGCGGGCGCGGGCAACTTCATCGACCTGAACCCGGCCGACTTCGGCGGCCGTATCGAGGTGGACACCGGCTGTGTGGTCGCCTTCGAGGAGGGCATCCAGTACGGCGTCCAGCGCGTGGGCGGCCTCAATCGGCAGGGCGTCATGAACGCCGTCTTCGGCGGCGAGGGCCTCTCGCTCGCCACCCTGGAGGGCAACGGCCGTGTCATCCTCCAGTCCCTGACCATCGAGAGCCTGGCCAACGCCCTGAAGAAGGCCCAGGGCGGCGACAAACAGGGTCCGACGGGCGGCCTGTTCTCCACGCACGCGGGGTGAGCCCGGGGTCCCGCGTGCGCGGGGGCGTCCTTGTGCGCGGGGGCGTCCTCGTGCGCGGAGGCGTCACAGAGCGCGTCGCCAGGTCTGGCCGACGAGGTCGTGGCCGAAGCTGTGATGGGCCTGCGCCGCGACCAGCTCGAAGCCGTGCGCCTCGTAGATGCGGCGGGCCGTCTTCAGTACGTCGTTCGTCCACAGCGTGATCGCCCCGCACCCGGCCTCGCGCGCGAAGCGCAGGCATTCCTCGACCAGGCGGGTGCCGAGGCCGAGCCCGCGCGCCGCGGGGTCCACCAGCAGCAGGCGCAGCTTCGCGGTGCCCTCCTCGTCCCCGGGTGCGCAGAAGACGCAGCCGGCCCGCACCCCGTCGACCTCGGCGATCCAGGCCGCCCGCGGCCCCGGGCCCGCCACCCGGGTGTGGTCGGCGACGATCCGGGCGACCAGCGCCTCGAAGTCCGCGTCCCAGCCGAACTCCCGCTCGTAGAGCTCGCCGTGCGCCAGCACCACCCAGCCCAGGTCCCCGGGCCGGCCGAGCGGACGAACGACCACCTCGTGTTCCGCCGCCATCAGGACCACCCACCTCTCACTGAAACGACTGTTTCAGTACACTAACCCGGGTGGCCCGATCCGAAGCAACCCCTTCTCCGCGACGGCAGGAACTGCTGGAGGCGGCGTACGCCCACGCGCTGCGCAGCGGCCTGGCCGATCTGTCCCTGCGCCCGCTCGCGGAGGAGATCAAGTCCTCCCCGCGGGTGCTGCTGTACCTGTTCGGCAGCAAGGACGGCCTGGTCCGGGCCCTGCTGGCGCGGGCCAGGGCCGATGAGCTGGCCGCCCTGCGCGGGCTCGCGGCCACGCGCGATCCGGCGCGGGGGCTCGGGCCGGTCGCCCGCGAGCTGTGGCGGTGGCTGTCCGCGGACGCCCACCGCGGTCTGCTGACGCTCTGGGTCGAGAGCTATGCCCGCTCCCTCGTGGAGCCCGACGGCCCCTGGGCCGGATTCGCGAGCGACACGGTCGAGGACTGGCTCGCCCTGCTCGCCGGCGCCCAGCCCCCCGAGGAGCGCGACACCCCGGCGGGCCTGGCCCGGCGCACGCTCGTGCTCGCCGCCCTCAGGGGCGCCCTGCTGGACCTCCTCGCCACCGGCGACCTGGAACGGACCAGCGCGGCGGTGCACGCCCTGCTGGCCGCGACGGACTGACCCGGGCCTCCGGTGACCACGCTGTGCCCGTCCTGTGGGTGTCCCGAGGAGGAAGGTGAACTGGTTGAAAAACAGGGTTACTTGAGGGGGAATTCCACGGTGGTGTCGTTGACATGTCCTTGTCTACGCGCGTCATCATGGCGTCATGCGAATCCCCCCACGCGCCGCTCGTATCGGCGCCGCAGCCGCAGTCCTGTCCGCACTCCTCGCCGGCGGCACCGTCTCCGCCACCACGGCGAACGCGTCCGTCGCCTCCGCCGCGTCCGTCGTCTCCGCGGCCTCCGTCGGCAGCATCTGCCACAGCGCCCTGCCGCCGCAGGCCGACGACACCCTCGGCCTCATCGCCAAGGGCGGCCCCTACCCCTACTCGCAGGACGGCACGGTCTTCTCCAACCGCGAGGGCGTCCTGCCGAGCCAGTCCTCGGGCTACTACCACGAGTACACCGTGGTGACCCCCGGCGCCCCCACCCGCGGCACCCGCCGCATCATCACCGGTGAGCGCAGCCAGGAGGACTACTACACCTCCGACCACTACGAGACGTTCGACCTGATCGACTTCGACTGCTGAACCGGACCGAACCGCTGAACCACCGCTGATCAGTCGCTGATCCGCACCGAGCCTCGCCCCGCGGCCCCACCCCCACCCGACGGCCGCGGGGCGAGTCATGTTCCGGCGCCCGGCATGCCCTTTCCGGCCATCTCCCGCTCCCCGCACGGAATGTCCGCGGGCTCGGGCACCCGGCTGGCGCCCCGCGCGTTCTTTAGGCACCGGGATGCGCCCGGTCGGCCTCGGGGGAGTCGGGAAGGGGAGTCATGGACCGGCGACAGGCAGTGGATCTCGGGGAGTTCGGGGACGCGTTCCGGCGCGACCCGCATCCGGTGTACGCCATGCTGCGCGAGCGGGGCCCGGTGCACCGGATCCGGGTGCCGCATGCGGACGAGGACTACGAGACCTGGCTCGTCGTGGGGTACGAGGAGGCGCGCGCCGCCCTCGCCGACCCCCGGCTCGCCAAGGACGGCGCGAAGATCGGCGTGACCTACCTCGACCAGGATCTGATCGGCAGATACCTGCTGGTCACCGACCCGCCCCAGCACACCCGGCTGCGCGGCCTCGTCACCCGGGCCTTCACCGCGCGCCGGATCGAGCGGCTGCGCCCGCGCATCCAGCGGATCACCGACGAATTGCTGGACGAGATGCTGTCGGCGGGCCGCGCCGCCCGCGCCGACCTCATCGCCGCCCTCGCCTACCCGCTGCCCCTCACCGTCATCTGCGAACTGCTCGGCGTCCCCGAGATGGACCGCACCGCGTTCCACGAGATCTCCACCCAGGTGGTCGCCCCGACCGACCCGGAGTCCGAGCGCGCGGCGACCGCCCGGCTCGGCGAGTACCTCGGCGAACTGATCGAGGACAAGCGCCGCTCCGGGGTCACCGGCGACCTCCTCGGCGACCTGGTCCGCACCACCGCCGAGGACGGCGATCGCCTCTCGCCCGAGGAACTGCGCGGCATGGCCTTCCTGTTGCTCGTCGCCGGTCATGAGACCACGGTCAACCTGATCGGCAACGGCGTCCTCGCCCTGCTCACCCACCCCGACCAACTCGGGGCCCTGCGCGCCGACATGAGCCTGATCGACGGCATGATCGAGGAGACGCTGCGCTGGGAGGGCCCGGTGGAGAACGCCACGTTCCGGTACGCGGCCGAGCCGCTGGAACTCGGGGGCGCCCGCGTCGAGAAGGGCGAACACGTGATGATCGGGCTCACCGCCGCCCAGCGCGACGGCGCCCGCTTCCCGGCCCCCGACCGCTTCGACATCCGCCGCGACACCCGCGGCCACCTCGCCTTCGGGCACGGCCTCCACTACTGCCTGGGCGCGCCCCTGGCCCGGCTGGAGGGCCGCATCGCCGTCTCCACCCTGCTGGAACGCGCCCCCGGCCTCGCCCTGGACGGCCCGCGCGACGAATGGCTGCCGGGCCTGCTGATGCGCGGGCTGCGGACCCTGCCGGTGCGCTGGTAGCGCCGCCGGGGCTCAGTCGGCCCCGGCCTCCGGGGCCGACGGAATCTCCGTCATCGCCACCGCCCGCCGCTCCCGCCGCGAGATCTCGCACGCCTCGGCGATCCGCAGGGCCTCAAGGGCCTCCTGGCCGTCGCAGGGGTTGGCGCGGGTGCCGTGCAGCACCTCCACGAAGGCGCACAGCTCGGCCTCGTACGCGGGCGCGAAGCGTTCCAGGAAGCCGGTCCAGGGCTTGTCCGCGGGCGGTGGTCCGGTCGGTTCGGTGGAGGCGAGCGGGGTGCGGTCGTCCAGGCCGACCACCACCGTGTCGCGCTCCCCGGCCAGCTCCATGCGGACGTCGTAGCCCGCGCCGTTGGTGCGGGTCGCGGTCGCGGTGGCCAGGGTGCCGTCGTCCAGGGTGAGCAGCGCCGCGCCCGTACAGGCGTCACCGGCCTCGCGGAACATCGCGGGGCCCGCGTCCGAACCGGCCGCGTAGACGTCGCTCACCTCCCGGCCCGTCACCCAGCGCAGGATGTCGAAGTCATGGATGAGCGTGTCCCGGAACAGCCCGCCGGACGGCCGCAGCCAGTCGGCGGGGGGAGGGGACTGGTCGCAGGTCAGGGCCCGTACGGTGTGCAGCCGGCCGAGCCGCCCGGCGCGCACCGCCGCGCGCGCCCCGGCGTACCCCGCGTCGAAGCGGCGCTGGAAGCCCAGCTGGAGCACCGTGCCGGCCGCCGCCACCTCGGCGAGCGCCTGGAGCGTGCCCGGCAGGTCCAGGGCGACCGGCTTCTCGCAGAAGACCGGCAGGCCCGAGCGCGCCGCCCGGCCGATCAGCTCGGCGTGGGCCGCGGTCACCGTGGTGATCACCACCGCGTCCACACCCCAGCGGAAGATCTCGTCCACCCCCGGCGCCGCCGTCTCGCCCAGCCGGTGCGCGAGCCGCTGCGCCCGCACCGGATCGGCGTCCGTCAGGATCAGCGAGCCGACCTCGCGATGGCGGCTGAGCGTGTTCGCGTGAAGGGTGCCGATGCGGCCCGTACCGATGACCCCGATGCGCATGGAAACAAAGTGACGGCGCCTCCCGGCCCCTGTCAATTCGTATGTCAGGACAACCGGACTTCACGACTTCCCGTCAACTGCGCACACGGCTACGCTCGGGCCCGTGCCGAAACCAGATGTGGACCCGACCGTCCCGCTCGAACTCCGCGTGGACCGCGGTTCCCCGGTGCCGCTGTACTTCCAGCTGTCCCAGCAGCTGGAGGCCGCGATCGAGCACGGAAGTCTGACCCCCGGGAGCCTGCTGGGCAACGAGATCGAGCTGGCCGCGCGGCTCGGCCTGTCCCGGCCCACCGTCCGCCAGGCCATCCAGTCCCTGGTCGACAAGGGGCTGCTGGTGCGCCGCCGGGGCGTCGGCACCCAGGTCGTGCACAGCAGGGTCAAGCGCCCGCTGGAGCTGAGCAGCCTCTACGACGACCTGGCGGCGGCGGGCCAGCGCCCCACGACGAAGGTCCTGGTCAACACGGTCGTCCCGGCCACCGCCGAGATCGCCGCCGCGCTCGGCGTCACCGAGGGCGGCGAGGTCCACCGCGTCGAACGGATCCGGCTCGCGCACGGCGAGCCGATGGCGTACCTGATCAACCATCTGCCCCCCGGACTGCTCGACCTGGACACCGCCCGGCTGGAGGCGACCGGCCTGTACCGGCTGCTGCGCGCCGCCGGGATCACCCTGCACAGCGCCCGCCAGTCGATCGGCGCCCGCGGCGCCACCGCCATGGAGGCCGAGCGGCTCGGCGAGGCCGACGGCGCCCCGCTGCTCACCATGTGCCGCACCACCTACGACGACACAGGGCGCGCGGTCGAGTACGGCGACCACACCTACCGCCCGAGCCGCTACGCCTTCGAGTTCCAGCTGCTCGTACGGCCCTGACCGCACCCATCGTTCGTCGTATCGTCCGGTCGGCGTTCGTCGCATTGTCCGGACAAGGTGACCGGAATCTCCTCCCCGGCCGTCCGCCCGCCCACCCCGGTGACCGATACTGAAGTGTTTGGGGCTGGTGAGGTCGCCGCCGGGACACACCGACGGTGAGGTCGCCCGCCCCATCCGCACATCGGAGCAAGGACAGCTGAGAGTCAGCTGGAGACAGCGAGAAGGGCACGGCCTCGTGGCACGGTTTCGGACCTGGGCAGTCATGGCGCTCGCAGGGGCACTCTCGGTGTGCCTGGCGGGCTGCAGCAGCACCGGCGGGAAGCGGGCCGAGGACGCCCGCAAGGCCGCCGTCGCCCAGGGCAGGGCGGCGGTGAACACCCCCCGCTGGACCTTCGCGATGATCACGCACTCGGGAGACGGCGACACCTTCTGGGACATCGTGCAGAGCGGCGCCAAGCAGGCCGCCGTCAAGGACAACATCAACTTCCTGTACTCGCACGACGACGACGCCCAGCAGCAGGCGCAGCTGGTGGACGCGGCGGTCGACAAGAAGGTCGACGGCATCATCGTCACCCTGGCGAAGCCGGACGCCATGAAGGCCGCCGTGCAGCGCGCCGAGAAGGCCGGCATCCCGGTGATCACGGTCAACTCCGGCTCGGAGGAGTCCAAGGCGTTCGGCGCGCTCACCCACATCGGCCAGGACGAGACCATCGCCGGTGAGGCGGTCGGCGACGAGCTGAACAAGCGGGGCAGGAAGAAGGCCCTGTGCGTGCTGCACGAGCAGGGCAACGTGGGCCACGAGCAGCGCTGCGACGGCGTCGCCAAGACCTTCAAGGGCAAGCTCCAGAAGCTCTACGTCAACGGCACGAACATGCCCGACGTGCAGTCCGCCATCGAGGCCAAGCTCCAGGCCGACAAGTCCCTGGACAGCGTCGTCACCCTCGGCGCGCCCTACGCCGACACCGCCGTGAAGGCGAAGAACGACGCGGGCAGCAAGGCCGAGGTGGACACCTTCGACCTCAACGCGCAGGTCGCGGCTTCGCTCCAGCACGGCACCCTGGGCTTCGCGGTGGACCAGCAGCCGTACCTCCAGGGGTACGAGGCGGTCGACCTGCTGTGGGCCTACAAGTACAACGGCGACGTCCTCGGCGGCGGCAAGCCGGTGCTGACCGGCCCGCAGATCATCACCAAGGACCAGGCGGCCACGCTGGCCGCGTACACCGAGCGGGGCACCCGATGACCGCCGAGCGGACCACCGGGCGGAACGCGGTCGAACAGCAGGCCGGGGCGCCGGTGGCCGACGAGCGGATCCTGCGGACCTCCCCGCTGAAGAAGCTCCTCGGCCGCCCGGAGCTTGGCTCGGTCGTCGGCGCCCTCGCCGTCTTCGTCTTCTTCGCCCTCATCGCCGACGGCTTCCTGCGCGCCGCCAGCCTCAGCACCGTCCTGTACGCCTCCTCGACCATCGGGATCATGGCCGTACCGGTCGCGCTGCTGATGATCGGCGGCGAGTTCGATCTGTCGGCCGGTGTCCTCGTGACGTCCTCGGCGCTGATCTCCTCCATGTTCAGCTACCAGATGACGGCGAACACCTGGGTCGGCGTCGGCGTGTCCCTGCTGGTCAGCCTCGCCATCGGCGCCTTCAACGGCTTCATGCTCACCCGCACCAAGCTGCCCAGCTTCATCATCACGCTGGGCACCTTCCTGATGCTGTGCGGCATGAACCTCGGCTTCACCAAGCTGATCGACGGCACGGTCTCCACCAAGACCATCGCCGACATGCAGGGCTTCTCCAGCGCCCGCGCCGTCTTCGCCTCCACGGTCACCGTCGGCGGCGTCGACTTCAAGATCACCATCCTGTGGTGGCTCGCCCTGGTCGCCCTCGGCTCCTGGATCCTGCTGCGCACCCGCGTCGGCAACTGGATCTTCGCGGTCGGCGGCCACGAGGACGCGGCCCGCGCGGTCGGCGTGCCGGTGGCCAAGACGAAGATCGGCCTCTACATGGGCGTCGCGTTCGGCGCCTGGATCTCCGGCCAGCACCTGCTCTTCTCCTTCGACGCCGTCCAGTCCGGCGAGGGCGTCGGCAATGAGCTGATCTACATCATCGCGGCCGTCATCGGCGGCTGCCTGATCACCGGCGGCTACGGCAGCGCGGTCGGCTCCGCGGTGGGCGCCCTGATCTTCGGCATGACCAGCAAGGGCATCGTCTTCGCCGAGTGGAACCCCGACTGGTTCAAGTTCTTCCTCGGAGCGATGCTGCTCCTCGCGACCCTGCTCAACGCCTGGGTCCGCAAGCGCGCGGAGGCGACGACATGACGGACGACATGCAGGACGACATGACGGCCGGGACCACGGACGAGACCACCCCGACGGCGATGGCGACGGCGGCTGCGACGACGGCCGCGCCCGCCCTGGTCGAGCTGTCCGGCGTCGGCAAGCACTACGGCAACGTACGCGCCCTGGACGGCGTGTCCCTCCAGGTGCACGCGGGCGAGATCACCTGCGTCCTCGGCGACAACGGGGCGGGCAAGTCCACCCTGATCAAGATCATCGCCGGACTGCACCAGCACGACGGCGGCACCCTGGGCATCGAGGGCGAGGAGACCCGTCTCGCCTCCCCGCGCGACGCCCTGGACCGGGGCATCGCCACGGTCTACCAGGACCTGGCCGTCGTGCCCCTGATGCCGGTCTGGCGCAACTTCTTCCTCGGCTCCGAGCCCCGCAGGGGCACCGGCCCCTTCAAGCGCCTGGACACCGCCCTGATGCGCCGCACCACCCGCGAGGCGCTGCTGCGCATGGGCATCGACCTGCGCGACGTCGACCAGCCCATCGGCACCCTGTCCGGCGGCGAACGCCAGTGCGTGGCCATCGCCCGCGCCGTCCACTTCGGCGCCAAGGTCCTCGTCCTGGACGAGCCGACCGCGGCCCTCGGCGTCAAGCAGTCCGGCGTGGTCCTCAAGTACGTCGCCGCGGCCCGGGACGAGGGCCTGGGCGTCGTCCTGATCACCCACAACCCGCACCACGCGTACCTGGTGGGCGACCGGTTCGTGCTGCTGCGCCGCGGCACGATGGTGGGCAATCACACACGGGACGAGATCACCCTGGACGAGCTGACCGCGCAGATGGCCGGCGGCTCCGACCTGGACGTCCTGCGCCACGAACTCCAGCGCGACTGAGGGCCCCGAGGGGCGCCGCGGTCAACCGGGACACCACCGGGATCGCCCGCCCCTCGCCCTCGCCCTGTACGGCACCCTTACCGTCGTTGAGGCACAATCGACCAACGATGAGCACCTATCGCGACCTCACGGCCCCCATCGGCTCCCGCCGCGCCCCCGTCCTGCGGACGGTCGGCACCCGGGAGCGCCGGTCCCACCTGACGGCCCCCCGTGTCCCCACCGTCGGCATCGACATCGGTGGCACCAAGGTGATGGCGGGCGTCGTGGACGCCGACGGCAACATCCTGGAGAAGCTCCGCACGGAGACCCCGGACAAGTCGAAGAGCCCCAAGGTCGTCGAGGACACCATCGTCGAGCTGGTCCTGGACCTCTCCGACCGGCACGACGTGCACGCGGTCGGCATCGGCGCCGCGGGCTGGGTCGACGCGGACCGCAACCGCGTCCTGTTCGCCCCCCACCTGTCCTGGCGCAACGAACCGCTGCGCGACCGGCTCAGCGGCCGCCTCTCCGTGCCGGTGCTCGTGGACAACGACGCCAACACCGCCGCCTGGGCCGAGTGGCGCTTCGGCGCCGGGCGCGGCGAGGACCACCTGGTGATGATCACACTGGGTACCGGTATCGGCGGCGCGATCCTGGAGGACGGCCAGGTCAAGCGGGGCAAGTTCGGCGTCGCGGGCGAGTTCGGCCATATGCAGGTCGTGCCCGGCGGCCACCGCTGCCCGTGCGGCAACCGCGGCTGCTGGGAGCAGTACAGCTCCGGGAACGCCCTGGTCCGCGAGGCGCGCGAGCTGGCCCAGGCCGATTCGCCGGTCGCCTACGGGATCATCGAACACGTCAAGGGCAACATCGGCGACATCACCGGGCCGATGATCACCGAGCTGGCCCGCGAGGGCGACGCGATGTGCGTGGAGCTGCTCCAGGACATCGGCCAGTGGCTCGGCGTCGGCATCGCCAACCTGGCCGCCGCCCTCGACCCCTCCTGCTTCGTCATCGGCGGCGGCGTCTCGGCCGCCGACGATCTGCTCATCGGACCCGCCAGGGACGCCTTCAAGCGCCATCTCACCGGCCGCGGCTACCGCCCCGAGGCCCGTATCACCCGCGCCCAGCTCGGCCCCGAGGCCGGCATGGTGGGCGCGGCCGACCTGGCCCGCCTGGTCGCCCGCCGGTTCCGGCGCGCCAAGCGCCGCCGGGTCGAGCGGTACGAGCGCTACGAGCGGTACGCCCAGGCCCGCCGCGAACGGGACACCGCATGACCGCCTCCACCTCCCTGCCCCGCCAGACCGCCCCGCCGCAACCGGCGCGGAGGCCTGGCGAGGACCCCCGCCACAAGGCCAGGCGCCGGGCGCTGACCCTGCTGATCATCGTGCTGCTCATCGGGGTGCCGGCCGGTTATCTGGTGATCTCGGCGAACCAGAGCCGCAACAGCGGCAAGGACAAGGAGCACAAGTACTCCGCGACCGGCCTCACCTCGGGCTGGCCGTCGAAGGTGCAGCGCCGCCTCTACCAGGTGAACGTCCCGCGCCCCGCCGACCGCATCGCGTCGTACGAGACCAACAACTGGAAGACCAGCCGCCTGTACGTGCAGTTCCGCACCAACCCGGCCGGTCTCGACACCTTCCTCCAGTCCATGGGCGCGCGCCGCGACGAGCTGAGGAAGGGCGACATCGCCGTCAGCGCCCGCGACCGCAAGGTCAGCGGCTGGACCTTCGGCGGCTCCGGCTCCTGGTACGGCCTCACCCACACCCAGAAGAACCCGGCACCCACCCAGGACGTGGTCGTGAACATGGCCGACCCGAACATTCCGACGGTGTACGTGGTGTCGAGGACGGTGCCGTAGCCGTCGTACGGGAGGTGTCCGGCTAGTCTGCGGGCATGTCGGTGTCGGGGGGCGGGCGCCCGGTGGGTCTGGTCGGTCGCGGGTCGGAGCGTGCGGCGCTCGGACGGCTGGCCGACGGCCTGCGCGGTGGCGGGAGCAGGGCGCTGGTGGTGGCCGGGGAGCCGGGCACCGGCAAGACGGCGCTGCTGGAGGATCTGGCCGAGCGGGTGCCGGACTGCCGGGTGCTGCGGGCGTCGGGCGTCCAGTCGGAGATGGAGCTGGCGTTCGCCGGGCTGCACCAGTTGTGCGCGCCGCTGCTGGACCTGCTGGAGGCGATCCCCCCGCCGCAGGCGGCCGCGCTGCGGACGACGTTCGGGCTGAGCGCCGGTCCGGTCCCGGACCAGCTGCTGGTCGGCCTCGGAGTGCTGAGCCTGCTGGCGGAGGCGGCGGCCGACCGGCCGCTGCTGTGCCTGGTCGATGACGAGCAGTGGCTCGACCGCGCCTCCGCCCAGGCCCTGGGGTTCGTGGCCCGCAGGCTGGGCGCGGAGTCGGTGGGCCTGGTGTTCGGCACCAGGGCCGTGAGCGATGAGCTCCAGCGGCTGCCGCGGCTGACCGTCGAGGGCCTGGGCACCGAGGAGGCGTGCGCGCTGCTGGACTCGGCACTGACCGTCACGGTGGATCAGCGGGTACGGGACCAGATCGTCGCCGAGACCCACGGCAACCCGCTGGCACTGGTGGAGATCCCCCGCGATCTGGCGGCCGCGCACCTTGCGGGGGGATTCGGGCTCGTGGCCGCCATGGCCGTCCCGAAGAGCGCGGAGGACATGTTCCGTCGCCGGATCGAGGCGCTGCCGGTGGACAGCCGGACCCTGCTGCTGGTGGCCGCGGCCGAGCCGACCGGTGATCCGGTGCTGCTGTGGCGTGGCGCGGAACGGCTCGGACTCTCCGCCCTGGCCGCCGGGCCGGCGGTCGACGCGGGCCTGATCGAGCTGCGGGCCCGGGTACGGTTCCGGCACCCGCTGGTGCGTTCGGCCGTCTACCGGACGGCGACAGCCGCGCGGCGGCGGCTGGCACACGGCGCTCTGGCGGCGGTGACGGACCCGGCCGCGGACCCCGACCGGCGGGCCTGGCACCGGGCCCAGGCGGCGGAGCACGCCGACGAGGCCGTCGCCGAGGACCTGGAGCGGTCCGACGCTCTTCCGATCTCGTTCCTCCAGCGAGCGGCGCTGCTGACACCCGACCCCGGGCGCCGGACCCGGCGGGCGCTGGCCGCTGCCCAGGCCAAGCTCTCGGCGGGCGACTTCGACACGGCGCAGGAGGTGCTGGCCCTCGCCGAGGCCGGTCCCCTCGGTGAGAGCGAGCGGGCGCGGGTCGCCCTCGTGCGGGCCCGGCTCGCGTTCGCCACGAGCAGGGGCAGCGAGGTGCCGCCCCTGCTCCTGCGGGCCGCCCGGCGGCTTGAGCCGGTCGACGCCGCTCTGGCCCGCATGACGTACCTGGACGCGATACGCGCGGCGGTGTACGTGGGTCGTTTCGCCGGTCCCGGTGCCGACCTCCCGTCGGTGGCCGACGCCGTGGAATCGGCCGCTCTCGCGCCGGACGGCTCCGGCGAGGCCGATCGCCTGCTGGACGCCCTCGCCGCCGGCTTTCCCCGCGCGGGCCTGCCGGTGCCGCGGTTCATCACGGCGCTGCGCGGCCTCGGGGACCCGGGAGGGACCCTCGAAGGCGAGGCGCGCCGGCTGTCGATGACCGCCTTCGCCGCCTCCGGCGTGTGGGACTACGACCGCTGGGAGATGCTGATCGGCCGTTACGTCGACCTGTGCCGACGACACGGTGCGCTGACCGAGCTCCGCCTCGCCCTGACCGCCCGTTCGATCCAGCTCCTGGTCGCGGGGGAACTGGTCGCCGCGGACTCGGCGGTGGAGGAGCTGCGGGCGGCCGTCGCCGCCACCGGCGGCACCCTGGCGCCCTACGGCGCCGTGGCGTCGGCCGCGTTCCGCGGCCACGAGGCGACGGCGTCCGCTCTGATCGAGACGGCGGTCGAGGACGCCGAGCGGCGCGGCGAAGGGCTGGCGGTCACCGTCGCGGAATGGGCCGGGGCGGTGCTCGGCAACGGACTGGGCCACTACCAACGGGCCCTGGCGGCGGGCCGGCGGGCCGTCGCGTACCCGCATGAGGATCTCGGGCTGCGCAACTGGGCACTGGCGGAGACGGTCGAGGCCGCGGTGCGCAGCGGCGACCTCCGGGCCGCGACGACCGCCTGCCGCCTGCTGGCCGAGACGACCCGGGGAAGCGGTACCGACTGGGCGCTGGGCGTCCAGGCGCGGTGCGGAGCGCTGCTCGCTTCGGGTGGCCGGGCCGATGACCTGTACCGGGAGTCGATCGCCCGGCTGGGCCGGACCCGGGTCCGCGCGGAACTCGCCCGCGCGCATCTGCTCTACGGGGAGTGGCTGCGCCGGGAACGCCGACGCGCCGATGCCCGCACCCAGCTGCGGGCGGCCCACGAGCTGTTCGACGCGATGGGCATGGCGGCGTTCGCCGAGCGCGCCGGCCGTGAGCTGTGGGCCACCGGGCAGACGCCGCGGCGGCCCGGCGGCGACCGCGCGGGCGAGCTGACGGCCCAGGAGACCCAGGTGGCGAAGCTGGCGCGGGACGGCCTGACCAACCCCGAGATCGGCACCCGGCTGTTCATCAGCGCCCGGACGGTCGAGTACCACCTGAGCAAGGTCTTCACCAAGCTGGGCATCACCTCCCGCACCCAGCTCGACCGGGTGCTGCCCCAGCCTGCCCCGGGTCCGCCGTCCGGTCGTCCGCGGTGCCCAGTCGTTCCCGTCGCCGACCGGGGAGCTGGACCAGGGACTCCCTGATGCGCGCCGTTCCCGCGATTTCCGATCATGCAAGGGCCGAGCAGGCGGCGCGTCCGCGCCGCCGCCCCCTCGATCAGGAGACGCCTCATGACGGGAACCGACTCACCCACGATCGTCTTGGTCCACGGCGCCTTCGCCGACGCCTCCGGCTTCGCCGGGCTCACCGCGGAACTCACCGCCTTCGGCCACCAGGTGGTCGCTCCCGCCAACCCGCTGCGGGGCCTCGCCCACGACGCCACCGCGCTGCGTGCCGTGCTCTCGGCCGTCGAAGGGCCGGTCCTGCTGGTCGGCCACTCCTACGGCGGTGCGGTGATCGGACAGGCCGCGGCCGGTCTCGACAACGTCCTCGGGCTGGTCTACCTGGCCGCGTTCGGCCCGGCGGCCGGGGAGAGCTGCGCGGGCGTCCAGGCGCCGTTCCCGCCGTCGTTGCTGGCCGCCACCGTCGAGCCCACCCCCTACGACGCCCCCGGCGCCGCCGGGGGACCCGACCTGTACATCCGGCGTGACCGCTTCCGCGAGACGTTCTGCGCCGATGTCCCCGTCGACGTGGCCCGGGCCATGTGCGCCGCCCAACGCCCCCTCGCGGCGGCCGCGTTCAGCGAGAACGCCACCGCGGCGAGCTGGCGGGACCTGCCCACCTGGTACCAGCTCGCCCGCCGGGACAACGCGATCCCGCCGCAGGCGCAGGAGTTCATGGCCCAGCGGATGAAGGCGACGGTCCAGGAGGTCGACGGCTCCCACGCCGCGTTCATCGCCCAGCCGGTACGCGCCGCTGCGCTCATCACCACGGCGCTCTCCCAGCTCTGAGCGTCCGCCCCTTTTCGCCGTGCTGCGGGGTGCCGTCCTCCGACCGTCCGCCGGAGTAGTTTCTGGACTTGAAAGTCCAAAAAATAGGGAGCACAGTTCTGGGTGTCCGAGTCCAAAAGGTTCTTTCGCGCTCGGCCGCGGCACCGCCTCCACCACCTACGTCGAAGAGGGCCCATGACCCAGAACATCCCCACCCCGAAGCGGCTCACCGGGCACCGTGCCCTGGTCACCGGATCCACCTCCGGGATCGGTCGCGCCGTCGCGGAGGCGCTCGCGCGCGAAGGCGCCACCGTGGTTGTCTCCGGCCGTGACGCCCTCCAGGGCGAGGCCGTCCTCGCGGGCATCAGGGCGGAGGGCGGGGCCGCGCACTTCGTCGCCGCCGACCTCGCCGAAGGCGCGAGTGCCGTCGAGAGCCTCGTGGCAGGTGCGACCGATGCCGCCGGCGGAGCGATCGACCTGCTCGTCAACAACGCGGCCCAGCTGATCCCCGCGCAGTCGCTCCTCGATGTCGACGAGTCACTCGCCGACCGGGCGCTGGCCGTGAACGTCAAAGCGCCGGCCCTGCTGACCAGGGCCGTCGTCCCCGGCATGCTCGCGTCCGGCGGCGGTGCCATAGTCAACATGGGCTCGGTCAACGGCGTGGTCGGCATGCCGGTGGCCGCCCTCTACGGCGCGACGAAGGCGGCCCTGCACTCCCTCACCGCCTCCTGGGCCGCCGAACTCGCCGCGCGGGGCATCCGGGTCAACGCGGTCGCCCCGGGACCCACGATGACGCCCGCCAACGCGCCCTACCACGAGAACCTGCGCCAGTTGACAGCGGCCGTCCCGGACCGGCGCCCGGGTACCGGCGAGGAGGTCGCCGCGGCCGTGGTCTTCCTGCTCGGCGACCAGGCCGCCCACATCCACGGCGCCGTACTGCCCGTCGACGGCGGCCTGCTCGCGGCCCGCTGAGCTGTCGCTTCCGCGTACGCATACGACACGCACCTTGTTCTTCCGCCCGCCGCTCGAAGGCTCCCGCGGTCCGCGAGCGGCGGGGCGGAGTCCCCGCATGATCACCCGTGAGATCGGAGTACGACCATGAAGCGCACCACCCGGTTCGTCAGCCTTCTCGGTGCGGCGGCCGCCGTGACGGGGGCGGCCCTGGCCGTCGGACCCGGCGCGAGCGCCGACCCCGCGGCTCACCCGCATCCGGTGGCGCTCGCGAGCGCCGCGGTCTCGCAGAAACCCACCGTCGTCCTGGTGCACGGCGCCTGGGCCGACGCCTCCGGCTGGACCCCGGTCGCCGAGAAACTGCAGAAGGACGGCTACACCGTCAAGGCGCCCCCGAACCCGCTGCGGGGCCTCACCTCGGACGCGCAGTACATCGCCGCCTACCTCAAGCAGATCCAGGGTCCGATCATCCTGGTCGGCCACTCCTACGGCGGCGCCGTCATCACCGACGCCGCCGTCGGCAACCCGAACGTCAAGGCACTTGTCTACATAGCCGCGTTCGCGCCCGCCGAGGGCGACTCCCTGGCCGGGCTGAACAGCAAGCCGGTGGCCCACCCCATCCCCCCGGTCCCGGCCCAGCCCTCGACCTACCCGAAGCCGGACGGCGGCACGGGCACGGAACTGACCATCGACCCCGCCAAGTACGGCGACGTGTTCCTCGACAACGAACTCCCGGCGTCCGAGGCACAGGCGCTCGCGGCGGAGCAGCGGCCCCTCAGCCTCGACTCCGTCAACGAGCGGTCCGGCACTCCGGCCTGGGCGTCCGTCCCGTCCTGGTACATGGTGGCCAAGCAGGACCACGCCATCGCACCCGACCTCGAGCGCTTCATGGCCGCCCGGGCCCACGCGCACACCGTCGAGGTGAACGGCCCCCACCTGATCATGTTCACCAACCCCAGGCCCGTGACCGCCCTCATCGAGCGGACGGCGACCGCGACCGCGCGCTGATCCGCCCGCCGGTCACCCGCGAGGGGCCGCGCTCCGGAGGCCGGATTGCCGTGCACGCGGGGGGCGTACCGGTGGCCGACGGCGCGGCGGCCCGGGGATCCCGCTTCGGCTACGCCGCGTACGCCCGCAGCAGGACGAGCGTCTGGCGCAGGGCGGAACCGAGATGCCGGTGGGAGCCGGTCGCCTTGTCGATGACCGCGCCGCCCTGAAGCGCGGCGAGCACGGTGGAGGCGAGCTCGGGGACCGGGGCGTTCGCTCGCAGCAGACCGGCGTCCCGCATGGCCCGCAGCTGATCGCAGAGCGTCTCGGCCCACAACTCGTATGTACGGCCGACGAGATCGCGGGTGAGCTTGTCCGTGTCCAGGGCGCGGCCCGCCAGCGCGGCCACCTCGCAGGCGTCGTCCTGGGACTGCCGCTCGTGCAGCCGCAGGATCTGCGCGATCCAGTCCTCCCAGTCCTGCCAGGTCGCCAGTGCCGCCGGGGCCTCGGCCTCCGCGAGCCGGGCGAGGTGGCGCGCGGCGGCCTCCCGGCGCAGCTCGTCCCGCCCGCCCGGGAAGTAGTGGAACAGCTGTCCCTTGCTGGTGCGGGTCACGCGCATGACGTCGTCGAGGTTGATGCCGTTCCCGGTGACCAGGAGATCGGCGGCAGCCTCCAGGATCCGCGCCTTGGTCGCTTCTCCCTTGGGTGTGGGCATGAAGCGATCCTAGCAATGTGGACTTTGAAGTCCATAAATGAGATCGGATGGTCATGGACGCGAGAGTCCAGAAAATATCCAGGCGCTCCCGTTGGGCCGGTGCCCTGCTGATCCTGGCGGGCGTCCAGTACGTCGTACTGGAGTACCTCACCGCCTCGGCGTGGCACCGCCCCTCCTACAGCTACGCCGTCAACTTCATCAGCGACCTCGGCAACCCCGTCGCGGGCGACGTATTCGCCGGGCGGCGCATCGACTCGCCGCTGCACCTGGTGATGGACGCGGCGTTCATCACCCAGGGAACGCTCTTCATCACGGCCGCCGCGCTCCTTCTCGGCACCGCGGCCGCCCGGCGGGGGCGGTGGCTGTTCGGCCTGGCGATCGCGCACGGCGTCGGGGTGATCCTCGTCGGCCTCTTCCACGAGTCGGCCGCCGCACTGCACAACGGCGTGATCGTGGGACACAGCATCGGGGCGGCCGTCACGATCCTCGCGGGGAACGTGATCGCGCTCATGGCGGGCGCCGACGGGCCCCGCGTGGGCGCACCACGCCCGCTCCGAAGAGCCGCGACGGCCCTCGGGATCCTCGGCCTGGCCGCGTTCGCGTTGTTGCAGCTCGACCGGCCCCTCTACGACACGGCCGGCGGCGTCCCCGAGCGCATCGCGGTCTACACGATCCTGGCGTTCGAGGTGCTGGTGGGCGGCTGGCTGCTCGCTCGACGCCCGCGGCCACCGCTCGACCCCCCGGTCCTCGGTGTCTTCGAGGAACGCGCGTCGCGGACCGGGTGAGCGAGCCGTCACGGCGGGGCCCCGGGCGGCCGTCGGGGCCGGTTGTCAGACCCCGCCCGTAGAGTCGGAGGCGTCGGATCCGATGTGCGGCGGGAGGTGGCGGAGCGTATGAGCGGTGTGGCGATGGCGGCCGAGCGGACGGCGGGTTCCCGGACGGCGTCCGGCGAGGAACCGGTGCCGGTGCGGCTGGCCGCGGTCTATCTGCCCGCGCCGCTGCCCCGCGAGGGCCGTATCGCCTTCTGGGACCCCGCGGGCGAGCCCCTGCCCCCCGCGTCCGCCGACCCCGAGGAGCTCACGGTCGTACGACGGCACGGCGCCGGAGCGCGCCGCCGCCAGGTGCCCGCGCTGGGCCTGCCGCTCGCCGCGGCCCTGCCCCTGCTGGTCCGCTCGGGCAGGTGGACGCCGACGCGCTCCAGTTCGGCGGTGAGGTCCTCCAGGACGTCGCCGACGGCGTCGGCGTGCAGTTCGTCCAGGTAGTAGATGGCGTTGCGGGCCTCGTCGGCGGGTTCGTGGACGCGGCCCTCGCCGTGCGCCGCGCCGGACGGGTGTGGCCGCCCCTGGACCGGCTCGCCGAACAGGACGTGCCCGACGTCCTCGCCCTGTCCGAGGAGGAAGTGGGCGACCTGCTCGGCGTCGCGGCGAGCCGCCTCGCCGCCGCCGGGGTCGCCGTGCACTGGCCCCGGGACCTCGCCCGCGACCTCACCGCCACCGCCGAGGTACGGCCCGCACCCGGCTCCGCGACCGACGGCACCGGCTTCTTCGAGAGCGAGGACCTGCTGCGCTTCCGCTGGCAGCTCGCGCTCGGCGGGGACCCGCTGGACGAGGCCGAGATGGACGCCCTCGCCGAGGCCCACCGTCCCGTCGTACGACTGCGGGACCGCTGGGTGCTCGTCGACCCCGCCCTCGTCCGCAAGGCCCGCAAACGGGAACTGGGCCTGCTCGACCCCCTCGACGCGCTGTCCGTGGCGCTCACCGGCACCGCCGAGGTCGACGGCGAGACCGTCCGGGCCGTGCCCGTCGGCGCCCTCGCCACCCTCCGCGACCGCCTCACCGCGGGCCTGCGCCCCGCCGAGCCGCCCCCGGGACTCGCCGCCACCCTGCGCGACTACCAACTGCGCGGACTCGCCTGGCTGGACCTGATGACCTCCCTCGGACTCGGCGGCTGCCTGGCCGACGACATGGGTCTCGGCAAGACCGTCACCCTCATCGCCCTGCACCTCAAGCGGGCGCGCAGCGAACCCACCCTCGTGGTCTGCCCCGCCTCCCTGCTGGGCAACTGGCAGCGGGAGATCACCCGGTTCGCCCCCGGCGTCCCCGTCCGCCGCTTCCACGGCACGGAACGCACCCTGGCCGGACCCGACGGCGGCTTCGTCCTCACCACGTACGGCACCATGCGCTCCGCCGCGGCCCAACTCGCCGAGCACCCCTGGGGGATGGTCGTCGCGGACGAGGCCCAGCATGTGAAGAACCCCTACTCGGCCACCGCCAAGGCGCTGCGCACCATCGAGGCGCCCGCGCGGGTGGCGCTCACCGGCACCCCGGTGGAGAACAACCTCTCCGAGCTGTGGGCCCTGCTCGACTGGACCACCCCCGGGCTCCTCGGCCCGCTGAAGTCCTTCCGCGCCCGGCACGCCCGCGCGGTGGAGAACGGCGAGGACCAGGAGGCCGTGGACCGGCTCGGCCGTCTCGTGCGGCCCTTCCTGCTGCGGCGCAGGAAGTCCGACCCCGGCATCGTCCCGGAGCTGCCGCCGAAGACCGAGACCGACCACCCGGTGCCGCTCACCCGCGAACAGGCCGCGCTGTACGAGGCGGTGGTGCGTGAGTCGATGCTGGCCATCGAGACCGCCGAGGGCATCGCGCGCAGGGGCCTCGTGCTGAAGCTGCTCGGCGCGCTGAAGCAGATCTGCGACCACCCCGCGCTCTATCTCAAGGAGGCCGGGGCCACCGACCGGCTGGTCCACCGCTCGGGCAAACTCGCCCTGCTGGACGAGCTGTTGGACACGGTCCTCGCCGAGGACGGCTCGGTGCTCGTCTTCACCCAGTACGTCGGCATGGCCCGGCTGATCACCGCCCATCTCTCCGCCCGCGCGATCCCCGTGGAACTGCTGCACGGCGGCACCCCGGTGCCGGAGCGCGAGCGCATGGTCGACCGCTTCCAGGACGGCGGTACCCCGGTGCTGGTCCTCTCCCTGAAGGCCGCGGGCACCGGCCTGAACCTCACCCGCGCCGGGCATGTCGTGCACTTCGACCGCTGGTGGAACCCGGCCGTCGAGGAACAGGCCACCGACCGCGCCTACCGCATCGGCCAGACCCAGCCCGTCCAGGTCCACCGCCTGGTCACCGAGGGCACCGTGGAGGACCGGATCGCCGAGATGCTCGCCGCGAAGCGGGCGCTGGCCGACGCCATCCTCGGCTCCGGCGAGGCCGCCCTCACCGAACTGACCGACCGCGAGCTCTCCGACCTCGTCTCCCTGCGGAGCACCCCATGACCCCCACCGACTCCAACCGCCCGGCCGACCTCGCCCGCGAGGCCCTGCGGGCGGCCCGACGCCGGGCACGGGCCCTGCCGGGGGCGGAGCGGGCGGTCTCGGAGGGGCGGCGGGGGCTGGACGAGGGGTTCGACGGGGAGCGGGACAGCGGGGGGCGGGCACGTCCGGGGGCGGAGCGGGCGGTCTGGGAGGGGGGCCTGGGGCTGGACGTGGGGTTCGAGGGAGAGCGGGCACGTCCGGGGGCGGAGTCGGCCGTGCCCGGTGCGGACGGGGTGGTCGACGACGGGCCGACGGGAGACAGCTCCGCCGCAGCGGGGACGGCCGGGTCGGTCGCCGAGTCCGGTGCGGTCGGCCTCGGCACGCAGCCGGACCGGGCGGGCGAGCCGGGGCTCGACGGCTCCGAGGGCCGTACCGCCGAGCCCGCGCCCAGGCCAGGGGATGCCGCGAGGGCGGCACTGCGGGCAGCCGCCGTCGGCGGCAGCCGCGTCGAGCGCGCGGGACACCAGGACGAGGACACCGGCCAGGGCCGGAATGTCGGCTTCGGCCACGGCACCGGGCAGGGCGGGGACGTCGGCTTCGGGCACGGTACCGACCAGGGTCACGGCGCCGGGCAGAGCCGGGGCGTCGGCTTCGGTGACGACACTGGCCAGGGCCAGGACACCGGCCTCGGTCACGGCACCGGCCGGGGCCAGGAAACCGGCCTCGGTCACGGCACCGGCCGGGGCCAGGAAACCGGCCTCGGTCACGGCACCGGCCGGGGCCAGGACACCGGCATCGGTCACGACACCGGCCGGGGCCAGGACACCGGCCTCGGTCACGGCACCGATCAGGGTCACGGCGCCGGGCAGGGCCGGGACGTCGGTCTCGCTCACGGCACCGGCCAGGTCCACGGCACCCACCAGGGCCGGGACATCGGCTCCGGCCACGGACCCGGCGGGGCCCAGGACACCGGCTTCGGCCATGGCTCCGCTCCCGACCGTGACCTCGGCCCTGATCGTGCGCCGCGCCCTGACCGTGCGCCGCACTCCGACCGTGACCTCGGCCCCGACCGCGCACCCCACTCCGACTGCGTGCCGCACCCTGACCATGCCCCCGCTCCCGATCGCGCGCCCCACCCCGACCAGAACCCCGCGCCCGGCGGCGTCTCCGGCCCTCGCCCCGATCTCGCGCCCCACCCCGACCGTGCCCCCGCTCCCGGCGGCGTCTCCGGCCCTCGCCCCGATCCACACCCCAGCCCCAGCGCCAGCCCCAGCCCCGACCCCGGACCGCGTTCCGTCTCCGACGGCACCCCCCGGCCCCGTCCCGGGGACATCGCCCGAGAGGCGCTGCGGGCCGCGCGGCGTGAGGCGTTGCGGGTGGAGGCGGAGGCGGCGGAGGCCGATCGTGGGGGGCGGCGTAAGGCCGGGCGGTCGGTGGGGACCGGCGCGGAGGCCCGGGCCAAGGGCGTGCCCTCCCTCGCGCCCGCCGCCGAGCACGACCCCTCCCGTGCCGCGCGGCTCAAGGCGGCCGGTGAGATGCGGCGGTTCCTCAAGGACGCCTTCCGGATGCCCCCGGAGACCGATACCGCGCCCACTCTCCCCGAACCCGAACCCGAACCCGAACCCGAGCACGAGCCCGCCGTGTCGCACGCGCCGCCCACCATGGCCACCCCGCACCGGGACGGTGAACACCGCCGTACGTTCCCGGCGTTCGCGCCCCGCGGGGAGCGGGCCGAGGACGGGCCGTTCGCCCGGACCTGGTGGGGGAACGCATGGGTGGAGGCGCTGGAGCGGGGCGCGCTGGACGCCAAGCGGGTGGCGCGCGGCCGGGGGTACGCGGACCAGGGGCATGTGGACGCGATCACCGTCACCCCGGGATCGGTCCTCGCCTATGTGCGGGGGAGCCGCCCCCGCCCGTACCGCGTCCAGGTGCGGGTACGGCCGCTGGAGGACGCCGAGTGGGAGCGGTTCCTGGACGCCGCCGTCGACCGGCCCGGCCATATCGCCGCGCTGCTCGACAAGGAGCTGCCGCACTCCCTCGCCGACTGCGGGGTCCCGCTGCTGCCCGGCCCCGGCGACCTCGCCCCGCGGTGCAGCTGCCCCGACTCGGGTCACCCCTGCAAGCACGCGGCCGCCCTCTGCTACCAGACGGCGCGGCTGCTCGACGCCGACCCCTTCGTGCTGCTGCTCCTGCGCGGCCGGGGCGAGCGGGAGCTGCTCGACGCGCTCTCCCGGCGCAGCGCCGCCCGCGCGGCCCGCGACGGACGCGACCGGGCGCCTTCGGCCGAGCATCGTCTCGGTGCGGCGTGGCATGCCTCGACAGTACGTGACGCACCTGTCGGCGCACTGTCAGGTACCCCCGTCAGGCGCCGTCCGCGCCCGGCGGCCCGGACCCGTTCGCGCTGGACCAGCTGGCGACCGACGCCGCCGCCCGCGCGCACGCGCTGCTCGGCACCGGACGCGACCCGGTCGGCGAGCTGTCCCTGTGGCAGGACGCGGTACGGCTCGCCGCCGCCCGCCCCGGATCCGGGCTGACCGTGACGACCCGCGCGCTCTACGCGACGCTCGCCCAGGCCACCGACCGCACCCCGGGCGACCTCGCGCGGGCCGTCGCCGCCTGGCGGCAGGGCGGGGTGGCGGGGCTGGCCGTCCTGGAGGAGCCGTGGGACCCCCCGGCCGGCCGCTTCGACCGGGCCCGGCCGCTGCTGCTCGCCGCCGACCTGCCCGCGTTCCGGCCCTGGCGCAACCGCCTCACCCACCCGCTCGGCCGGCTCCAGCTCCGCCTGGGCCGCGACGGACTCTGGTACGGCTACGAGTCCGAGCCCGGCGAAGAGGACTGGTGGCCCCGGGGCACCCCTGACCTGGACCCGGTCGGCGCGCTCACCGGACTCGGCACCCCGGACAGCGCCTGACCGACCCCGCCGAACGCACCGGCCTCGCCGAACGACCCGCTCCCGCCGGGACATGGAAAAGGCCGGTGCCGGCAGCGTGGGAGCTGCCGGCACCGGCCTTCGGTGCGGGGACCGCGTCGATCAGTGCGATCAGTACGCCGAGTTGACGTTGTCGATCGAACCGTAGCGGTGGGCGGCGTAGTTGGCCGCGGCGGTGATGTTCGCCACCGGGTCGGTGATGTTCTTCGCGGTACCGGAGACGTGGTACGCGTTGAAGGTGGGGGAGATCACCTGGAGCAGACCCTTGGACGGAACGCCGTTCTTGGCGTTGATGTCCCAGTTGTTCTGCGCGTTGGGGTTACCGCCGGACTCGCGCATGATGTTGCGCTTCAGACCGTCGTAGCTACCGGGGATGCCCTTGGCCTTCATGATGGCCAGCGACTGCTTGATCCAGCCGTCCAGGTTGTTGCCGGAGCCCGCCTTGGCGGCGGTGGTGTGGGATGCCTTGACCACAGAGGCGTGCACCTGCGGCATCTCGGCGGCCTGCGCGCCGGTCGGCACCAGGGTCAGGGCCGCGGCAGCGGCTCCGGTGGTGGCGAGACCGGTGACGGCGAGGCGGGCGATGCGGGTGCGGGTGGTGGCCATGGTCATGCGTGAACTCTTCCTCTGGGGGACAAGGTCGTGCCTGCCGCGAATCTCGCGGTGGCGGTGGGGCGGTGTGCCCCGCGCTGCGGGTGGGACCGGGCGACTCCGGCGGAGATCCGCTCGGTCCGGCCCGTTGCTTCCCGGCAACGACAGCAATGGTTAGCCGGGGCCGAAGTGCTTGGCAAGGATGTGACGTACTACCCCTCTTCGGAGCAATGCCCGTTATGTACCGATATGGAGATGTCTGCGCAGCTCAGGGCGTCCCGTTCCTACGGCCCGCCCTAGGACGTGATCTGGCTCCTATGGGTGGCGTCACAAGCAGGGGCCCCAAAACGGCCTGGATCGGCCCCGATTCGGGGGAGCGGGGGCCGGCCGCGCGAGGGGTCGCGGGGTCTCGTTTCCGGACGCGCCGCAAGGGCGCGGTGACGGTCCGTGGAGCACACCAAGGCTTCGCTACGGCGTCCCCAGCGATCCCTGGGGTTGACGGCGCCCTGGGCGCAAACTGATGATCTTGCCGGACATCCTGACGATTCCCCGGTCGCTGCCGCGGCCCAAGGAGAGGGCACCCCTTCTATGGACACCGCGCCGGACACCGCGCCCGCAACGCCCTGGACCATCGCCGTGCTGGGCCCCGGGGGCGTCGGCGGCCTCCTCGCGGCCCTGCTCTCCCGCGCCGGACACCGGGTGATCTGCCTGGCGGGCGAGGACACCGCGCGGACGCTCGCCCGGGACGGCATCCGGGTGTCCAGCGGGCAGCACGGCGACTTCACGGCACCGGTGGAGGCGGACACCGAACTGCGCGAGCCCGTGGACCTGTGCCTGGTCACCGTCAAGCACACCGCGCTCGACGCGGCGCTCGACCGGGTGCCGCCGCAGTATGCCCAGGGCTTTGTGCTGCCGCTGCTCAACGGCGTCGAGCACGTCGCCGCGCTGCGCGCACGCCACGGCGCCGAGCAGGTCGTACCGGCCGTCATCCGGGTCGAGTCCACCCGTACCGCCGCGGGCGTCGTCGAGCACGGCAGCCCCTTCACCGAGATCGATGTGACCGGCGCCGACGAGGCCCGGCTCGCGCCGCTGGCCGCCGTGCTGAACGCCGCCGGGGTGAAGACCCGCACGGTCGCCGACGAGAACGCCGCCCTCTGGGCCAAGCTGGCCTTCCTCGCGCCCTTCGCCCTGCTCACCACGCGCTACGGGCTGTCGATCGGCGGCATCCGCGACGAGCACCCCAAGGAGCTGGCGGCGCTGGTCGAGGAGACCACCGCGGTGAGCCGGGCCTGCGGGGGACCGGGCGACGCCGCCCAGGTGCTCGCGCGCTACGACGCCTTCCCGGCGGGGAGCAAGTCCTCCATGCTGCGGGACGCGGAGGCCGGCCGGGCGCTGGAGCTGGACGCGATCGGCGGCGCCGTACTGCGGGCGGCCGAGCGGCACGGCATCGAGGTGCCGCTCGCCACCCGCCTGGTCGCGGAACTGGCCGACGGCGCGGCGACGGCCCCCTCCGTCTGACCACCGGCCCGCGGGGCGGCACGGCTCAGGACGTCTTCCGCTCCTCGGCCGTGCCGCCCCGCGCGTCGAGGTGGGCGATCACCGTCTCGGCGAAGGCGTGCGCGGAGGGGGACAGCGCCGACCACTGGCGGGCCGCCCAGCCGACCTCCAGCGGCACCAGCCCGCGCACCGGGATCAGCCGGAGCGGGTCCGGGCGCGAGGTCACCCCCGGGACCGCGGGCACCAGCGCGTGACCCAGGCCCAGCTCGGCCAGCAGCAGGGCGGTGTCCCAGTCGGTGGCGCTGGTGGGGCCGAGGCCCAGCCGCTCGTCCACCTGCCGTCCGGAGCTGGTGCCGGCCGGCGGCCGGATCAGCTGGGTGCGGGAGAGATCCGCGAGGGACAGGGCGGCCTCGGCGGCGAGGGGATCGTCCCGGTGCACGGCCAGCACCCAGTCCAGGTCGATCACCGGACGCTGCTCCAGGCCGTGCACGTCCGGAGTGATGGTGACCCAGGCCAGCTCGACGAGGCCCTTGCGCAGCGCGTCCAGGCAGCGCTCGCTGGAGCGCTCGGTGTGGAACTCCAGGCGCACCTCGGGAAAGGTGTGCCGGAACTCCTTGACCGAGGCGCCCATGAAATGGCGGATCGTGGTGCTGCCCGTGGCGATCGCCACACTGCCGTGCCGGCCCGTGCGCAGTTCGTCCAGCAGCCGCATGGCGTCGTGCAGCGCGGTGAGCCCCTCCTGCACGGCGCGGTGCAGGATCAGCCCCGCCCCGGTCGGCACCACCCCGCGCGGCCGGCGCTCGACCAGCGGCAGCCCGGTCTCCTTCTCCAGCCGCCGGATGTGCTGGCTCACGGCGGACTGGGTGCACTTCATCTCGCGGGCCACCGTGCTGAGGTTGTGCGCCTCGCACACGGCCGCGAACACCTTCAGGTCTTCCAGGGTCACCACGGCATCGTAGGGAGGAGACCCAAGGGAACGCTTGGGTTTTCGCCAGAAAACTCCAGGATTGACTGGAGTTCTCGGCCTCTGAGATCTTGATCGGGCGCGGCGGCAACCTGCCTGTGACAGTACGAGCCCTGAGCATGCGGGGCCTCGGACGGCTTGCGTCCCGGGCGGGTGCCGACCGTTCGCCGCGCGCGGCGCCGCCCGGTCCGGGGGAGACGACCCCCGTCGCGGACGGCGCCCGCATGTGCCGCGCCCCGGTCAGCGCAGCGTGGGCCGCTCCTCGGACCAGAGGTCCTCCCGGCCCAGCTCGGACACCTCGTACTTGCCGAGCGAACTGAGCAGCATCCGCATCTCCAGCGCCAGGCACTCCACCAGGTTCACCAGACCGCCGTCCGGATCCGCGTCCACCGCCGCGAGCGCGGCCCGGCCGAGACCCACGGCGCGGGCGCCGAGCGCGAGGCACTTGGTGGCGCGCGCCCCCTCCCAGATCCGCCCGGTGACGAGCAGGCAGTGGTCCTGGGGGTCGACCCGGTCGAGGCACTCCGCGAGCGGCAGCCCGACATGGCCGAGGAACGCCCGGGGCGCCCAGCCGGTGCCGCCCTCGGCGCCGTCCACGCCGACCGCGTCCGCCCCGGCCGTCCAGGCGACGGCCGCGGCCTCGCCCACATCGCGGGCCGGCGGCAGCTTCACCCACACCCGGCAGCGCGGATAGTTGTTCCGCATGAGCCGGATCTGCTGCCGCAGGATCTCGTCGGTGAAGGTGCCCGGACTGCTGCACCGCAGCACCGCGTCGCTGTCGGCGCCGAAGACGTCCATGAGGTCGTACTGCGCGGAGAGCGCGGCGGCCTTCTCGCGCGGTACGAGCGTCATGCCGCCGAGTCCGGGCTTGGCGCCCTGGCCCACCTTCAACTCGAAGGCCAGACGGCCCGATTCGAGCAGCGGCCGCACCGCGGGATCGCTGTGGACGAGGTTCCAGACCTCGGCGTCGGCGTCCTCGGTGCTCTGCTGGACGACGACACCGCCCTGTCCGTCGGGGACGGCCGCCGCGTACTCGGTGATTCTTTGCAGCAGCGAGCTGGGAGCCGTCCGCGCCATCCGGCCGTAACCGGCGACGGGGACGATGTTCTCGCCAATGACCATGGGGATGCCCAGCCGGCCCGCCTGGCGTGCTACGGCCCGGCCGAGGTCGCCGCCGGCGACCCGGGTCGAGCCGAACGCGGAGACGTAGACGGGCAGCGGAGAGCTGAACCCCCCGATGGTGGTGGCGAGTTCGGCGTCCCCGACCACCGGCTCACGGCCCAGGTCGATCAGCCGCTCAAGGCGCCGGGGCACGAAGACCGGGGGCACCAGGCGGGTCCGGTCGATCGCGTCCAGGGGCGCGTCCGGCTCCGCGGGCTGCTGCCCGAACATGGTCGTCCCGTAGCCGTCGGCGTCGGGGAACGCCATCGCGGTGCCGTGCCGGGCGCGTTCCGCCACCTGCCGCCGGGGGAAACCCGGGGCGTGCAGATCGGTCATGGCCGCGGGTCCCCCGGGAGCTTCGGGTAGCCCGACGCCTGCCAGGCCGCGTCGAGACCGCACAGGAACCGGGTGAAGCGCTCCACGCCGAGCCCGAAACCGGCGCTGGACGGGAGTCCCTCCCGGGCGAGGGTCAAGTACCAGTCATACTTCGCGGGGTTCTCCCCGGTCTCCCGGATGCGCATGACGAGATTGCGGTAGTCGGATTCGCGTTCGCTTCCGCTCATCATCTCGCCGAAGCCGCCCGGGAAGACGAGGTCGAAGTTGCGCAGCACCCCCGGCTCCGTCGTGCTCTCCTTGTCGTAGAAGCCGCGGGAGCCCTTGGGGTAGTCGGTGATGAAGAAGGGGTGGGCGGCGGCCCGGGAGATGATCTCCTCACCCTCCCAGTCGACCTCCGCGCCGGCCTCCTGCGCGTGCCCGCGCCCCTGGAGGTCCGCGACGACATCGGCGTGGCTCCGGCGGCCGTAGGGACCGGCGAGTATCTGCTTGAGGCTCTCCAAATCGCGTCCCAGAACGGCGAGTTCGGGCTGGGCGTGAACGAGGACGTACTCCACCACGTACTTCGTCAGCCGTTCGGCGATGTCCAGGGCGTCCTCCCGGGAGCCCTCGCCGATCTCCACGTCGAGCTGGTGGAACTCCACCAGATGGCGGTGGGTGACCGCGGTCTCCAGCGGTTCGAGCCGCACGTTCGGGGCCACGTGGAAGATCTTGTCGAAGCTGAGCAGGGAGGCCTGCTTGTACAGGATTCCGCTGGTCATCAGCTTGTAGCGGTGCCCGTAGTAGTCGATGTCGACCTGCTTGGCACCGCGGGCGCCGGGGTCGGTGACCGGTCCGATCGTGGGCGGCAGCAGCTCCTGGAAGCCCTCGCCGACCAGGAACTCCCGGGCTCCGGTGAGGAACTTGCTCTGCACGGCCAGCGTGGCGCGGGTCCGGTCCGACGTCAGGTGGGCGCGTGGGGTGGGCAGTTGGACCCTGCCTGTCTCCTGGGACAACCTCGTAACCTTTCATGTCCGTCGGTCACGTCGGCCGGCCGATCCGGGGCGAAACATTCCGCTCACCTCAGGCTGAACCAACGTTGAGAAATCATTTGCCTTTGCTCTGACCTATTTCGTAAGCGAACGCAAGCAAGGTGCAACCTTTGCCTGTGAGATGAAGCACAGCGCGACAAGGTTGTCTCTCGTCCGCAAAGTCAAAGTCGGCGGTTTACTCTCTACTGCGAGCAGCGCCGTGATCTTGACGTAACGTCAGGAGACGTGTCAAGGTCGGACGCATCTCGCGGGGCGTCAGTAAAGTTCTCCTGCTTCGCCATTTATCTCATTTGTTCGGCCGTCGGCTGTAAAGACCAAGTCTTTTCGGGTGGGTAGCTGTGAACGATTTGAAGTTGCACTGGTGTTCGCCTCTGGACAGTGGCCAGCAGAAGGCCACCGACAAGTATCAGGCGGGCGAGCTCGACTTTGACGGGATAGTTGATTTCGCCCGTGAGGCGGATGAACTCGGGGTTGATTCCCTGCTCATGGGAATCAGTTACCACATGCCCGATCCGCTTCCGATGATCGGTGCTCTCGTCCGGGAAACCGAACGGGTCAAGTTCATCCTCGCGTACCGTCCAGGACTGCTTTCCCCGACACTGTTCACCCAGATTGTGAACACCGTTTCCTGGATGTCCGACGGGCGTATCGCACTGAATCTCGTGGCCGGCATCTCGCCCGCCGAGCAAGCCTTTTACGGGGACTTCCTCGCGCATGACCAGCGGTATGCCAGATCCGAGGAATTCCTTGACGTCTGCCACCGTTTCTGGCGCGGCGAGACACCCCTGACCCACCGGGGCGAGCACTACACGATCGAGGACGCTCAGCTCGGCCTCGGCTACAAGGGCGGCGGCCGCCCGCACATCTACCTCAGCGGCGCCTCCGCCGTGGCCCAGAAGACCGCGATCACATACGCGGACTGCTGGCTGCGGTACGGCGACACCCCCGAGGGCATCGCGGCCGTCACCGAGCCGCTGCTGTCCCAGGGCTGCGAGGTCGGCATCAGGATGCACGTCCTCGCCCGGGAGACCCGCGCCGAGGCGCTCGCCGCGGTCGAGGACATGATGCGCGACCCGGACGAGCAACACCGCGCCTGGGTCAGCGACTTCGTCGGCAAGTCCGACTCCGAGGCCGTCAAGACGTCGTTCCGGCTCGCCGACACCGCCTCCGACGACTGGCTGTCGCCGATGCTGTGGTCCGGCGCCGTCGCCTACCGGGGCGGCCCGGCGCTGTGCGTCGTCGGCAGCTACGCGGAGGTCGCCGAGTACCTCTACGCCTACAAGGCCGCGGGCGTCAGCGAGTTCATCTTCTCCGGCTGGCCGACGCGCGACGAGATGCGGATCTTCTACACGCATGTCGCCCCGCTGATCCGCGAGCACGAGCGAAACGCGGCGGGTTCGTGACCCCTCAACCCCGTTACGGCCGCGGCCTGTTCGGCGCGGGCGTGCTGCTCGGCCTGATGGCCGAGCAGGTCGTGATGTTCGCGGTGCCCCTGCTCCTCTTCCAGGACACCAAGCAGGTCTCCACGCTGGGCTTCGCGTTCGCGCTGGAGTGGCTGCCCGGTCTGATCGCCTATCCCTTCGCCGGTCTCATCGCCGACCGGGACGGCGGCGCCCGGCTGTTCTCCGTCGTGACCGGCTCCCGCGCCCTCGCGCTCGCCGTGGTCGTGGTGGTCCTGCTGACCCGGCCGGGCTGGACCACGCCCGCCCTGATGACCAGCGGCGCGGTCCTCTCGGTGCTGGTCGCGCCGACCCGTATGTCCGTCGAGAAGATGGTGCCCCAGCTGGCGGCGGGCGAGGCCATGGCGCGCACCCAGGCGCTGGTGCAGAACATGGAGCTGCTCGCGATGGCCCTCGGTCCCGCGCTCGCGACGCTCGCCGCCGCGCTGATCGGCAAGGTGTGGCTGCTGGCCGTGGCCGCCTGTGTGTTCGCCCTCGCCGCCGCCTGCTGGCTGCCGCTGCCGCGCGGCGAGCGGCCGACCGAGCCGGTGACCGCGCGGGCCACCCTGCGCGAACTGGCCCTGGGCTGGCGGCTGATGGCCGGCAACCGCCCCGTCCTGCTGCTCGGCTTCCTCAACTTCGGCATCAACCTCGTGGTGGCCTCGGTGCTCAGCGCCAACGCGGCGCTGGTGACCGGTGTCTTCGCCGCGCCCGACTGGTCGTTCGCACTGCTCAACACCTGCGTCGGCGTCGTCGGACTGGTCAACCTGCTGGTGATCCCGCTCGTCCTCAGGCGGTTCGAGGTCTCGCTGCTGGGCGCGCTCGGCTTCGCGGTGCTGTGCGCCGCGCTGCTGCTGATCGGCATCGCCGGCTCGTTCCCGGTCTACGCCGTGCTGTTCATCGCGGTGCTCACGGGGGCGGCGTACTACAACGTCTTCAACCGCACCCAGCGGGTGAAGGTGATCCCCAAGGAGCACCTCGGCAAGGTGATGGGGCCCTTCTACCTGCTCAACCTCCTGTCGTACCCCATCGCGGGACTGCTGGTCGGCAGCGTCGGGGCCACGTACGGGCCGCAGCGCCTGGTGGGCGTGCTCGCCGTCGTGCTCAGCGTCTTCGGCGCCGTCCTCCTGCCCCTGACCATGCGCAGCTTCCGCCGGACGCTCACGGACCGTGAACGACTTCCCGTAGGAGTGCAGTCTTGAGTACGTCCTTCCGGTGCCTCGTGAGCACCGTCGAGTCCGATTCGCACATCTGGAACCTGGTCTACCTCCAGAAGCTCCTGGAGGAGCACGGCGGTCTGGTGCGCAACCTCGGCAGCTGCACCCCGGTGCCGGTGGTGCTGCGCGGCATCGAGGAGCACCGCCCCGATCTGCTCGTGGTCTCCAGCATCAACGGGCACGGCCACCACGGCGCCCGGGTCCTGATGACCGAACTCCGGAGCCGGGGCGTCGAACTGCCCTGTGTCATCGGCGGAAAGCTGACCACCTCGGAGTCGGACAACGACCGGGTGCGCCGCGATCTGATCGACCAGGGCTGGACCGACGTGTTCACCGGCGAGGAAGCCGTCCCCCGCTTCCGGGACTTCCTCCACCACGGCGAGCAGCACGGCTTCGCCGCCTGGCAGCCGCCGTCCGCCCCCGTACCGCCGTGGGACAACCCGGCACTCGTGATCGCAGGAGCAGTCTGAATGCACATCGTCATCGTCAACCGCTGGCCGCGCTTCTCCGACGGAGTGCGCTGGGACAACGAACTCACCCGCTACGAGGAGTTCATCGACCACGACATCCACCGGGTCAGCTATGTGGTGGACCCGCTCGGCGCCGAGGGCGTGCTCGCCGATCCGGCGAAGATCGCCGCGCGGGTCCAGGTCGACGACGTCAACGACTTCGAGGCGCTGCGGGACGCGGTCGCCGAGATCACCGACCGGGTCGGCCCGGTGGACCAGCTCGTCGCGCTGTCCGAGTTCACCCTGGAGATCGCCGCCCGGGTCCGCCGGGACCTCGGCATCCCCGGTCCGAGTCCGGACGAGGTCGCGGTCTACCGCGACAAGGTGCGGATGAAGGAGATCCTCGCCCTCAAGGGCGTCCGGGTGCCGCGCTTCAGCGGCTGCGAAACCCCGGAAGCCGCCGTGGCGTTCGCGCGGTCCGCCGGATACCCGGTGATCCTCAAGCCGGTCGACGGCGCCGCCAGCATCGGTGTGCACCGCGTCGAGGACGAGCGGCGGCTCGTCGAACTGCTGCCCGCCCTCGACCTGTCCCGGTACGAGATCGAGGAGTTCGTCACCGGCCGCGTCTTCCACATCGACGGCTACGCGGACGACCACGCGGAGATCCCCTTCCAGGTGGTCTCCCGCTATGTGAACGACTGCCTGGCCTTCGGCCTCGGTGCCCCGCTCGGCTCGGTCGTGGTGCAGAACAGCGAACTGCGGGACCGTATCGAGGCGTTCAGCCGGGAGTGCGTCGCCGCACTCGGCATCCGCGCGACCCCCTTCCACCTGGAGGTCTTCGTCACGCCCGCCGACGAACTCGTCTTCCTGGAGATCGGCGGCCGGGTGGGCGGCAGCGAGGTGCCGCACCTGCTGAACAAGCTCTTCGGGGTCAACCTCTTCGAGGTCTGGCTGCGCGCGGTGGGCGGCGAGTCCACCGCCGGGATCACCACCAAGTCCGGTGATCCGTCAGGCGGTTGGCTGTGCGTGCCGAAGCCGGCCGAGCTGCCCGCGCGGGTCACCAAGGCCGTCTCCCCGCGCGCGAGCGTGCCCTCGATCTGGCGGGAACTGCTGCCCCCGGTCGGCGAGGTGCTCCAGCCGGGCGGCTCCTACGACGCCCTGCACAGCGGCCGCTTCATCCTCCTGGCCGACGACGAGGCCCAGGTGGAGGCGGACATCCACCGCATCATCGACACCTTCGAATTCGAGGCCACGCGCATATGAACCAGCACAGGGGGGAGCCCGCGAACGAGCGGTACCCGGCGCTGCACGCCCGGCTGACCGGCTTCCTCAGCGATGTGGAGCTCGACGGCGTCAAGGCGACCGGAGAGCGGCTCATGGAGGCCGCGGGCGGCGTCGACGCGCTGCCCGACCACAAGGTCATGGTGGCCTACGGCGGCGGCAAGGACAGCACGTACGTCGTCGCGTTCGTGCGCGCGGTGCAGCTGCATCTCGCGCTGAACTTCGGCCGCACCTTCACCCTGCGCGTCGCCAACATGCGGCACGCGGGCGTGCCCCGGGCCGTCATGGAGAACATCGACCGCGTCTACCGGGCGCTCGGCCTGCTCGACGACGACCGGGCGGAACTGCTGACCGTCGACCACACGCTGGTCCGCCCCTTCCATGTCGATCTGCCGCTGCCCGAGCACCTGGTGGCGATCAACCGCCTCGACGTCCTGATGAACGGCCACCGCGCCGCGGGCGACGGCCGGCCGACCTTCTGCAACAGCTGCAACCTGGCCGTCGCCGACTTCTACGGCCGCGCCGCCTGGTTCGACGGCGGCGTCGACGTGGTGATGACCGGCGACTCCCGGCGCGAGCAACTCCTGTACTCCGCCTGGATCATGCGCCTCGCCAAGGCGTCCGGCGTGGATGTGCAGGAGTGCCGCACGATGGGCTTCCGGGGCATCCTGCTGGCCCTGCGCGGCATCGGCGACACCTACTTCCGCGAGCTGTTCGGCGACGACAGCGAGAGCGAACTCGCCGAGCGCGAGGTGTCGACCGGCGATCGCTCGATGCAGCCGCAGTTCATCTCGGTCTACGACCTGGTGAGTTACCGGGTGCACGACCACTGGGACCTCATCGTGGACTTCCTCGGGTTCCAGTTCGACGAACTCGCCTTCAGCTTCAGCGAGTCCGACTGCGCGAACCCCGGCCTGATGGCCCATCTGCGGGCGCTGCGCGCCGAGTTCGTCCAGGACCGGACGTACGACGAGGGCCTGGCCGAGTACCTGGAGCTGGCCGAGCGGCTGATGCACAAGAAGGAGATGCCGCAGCACCTCGTCGACCTCGCGCTCGGCCGCTACGACACGGCCGAGAAGCGGCTCCACCGGCGGGCGCTCTCCGACGCGTTCGCGCGGGAGGCGTTCGGGCTGTCCGAAGAGGCGCTCGTGGCCATGGTGTTCTCGCCCTTCACCGACCGCGGCGCGCGGCTGGCCGCCTTCCTGAAGCGCTGCCACCCCGACCGGGCCGCCGACACCGACCGCATCCACGCGGTGCTCGGCGCCCACGGCACGGCCGACGACGAGATCGCGGCCTGGCTCCAGGACGTCTCCGGCCTCGGCCTCACCCACCTGCGCACCCTCTACACCAGCGGCCTGGTCGACTTCGGCACCCCGGGGACGATCATCTCCCGGGTCCGGGCCGGCGACCCGCACAAGCACCATGTGGCCACCATCGACCCGGTCGGCGGAGCCCCCGTCACCGAACTGATCTCAGGGCGGTGACCGGCCACCTCGACCGGTTCGTGGCCGGCCGCCGGGCCGAGCGGACCCTGGTCGTGCAGCCCCGCATGGGCTTCGGCAGGATCGGCGCGATGGCGGCCGGGCTGCGCGAGGTGGCTGCCCTCGACTTCCCCGTGGTGGGCACGATCACCATCGACAGCTACACCCGGGTCGGCGACCACACCACCCCGCTGGAGCGGCTGGCCGCGGACGAGGAGCTGAACGGCTACCCGCTCGTCTCCCACCCCGCGGCCGCCACCCGGGACATGCTGGCGGACCTGTACGGACCGGAGTTCCCCGTACAGGTCCGGCACGGCACGGCGCTGCCGCTGGCCGTGTTCCGCCGACTGGTCGAGGTCGGCCTGGACGCCACCGAGGGCGGCCCGATCTCCTACTGCCTGCCCTACAGCAGGCTCCCCCTCGGTGACGCGGTGCGCGCCTGGTCGGAGAGCTGTCTGCTGCTGGCCGGGGAGACCGAGCACGGGCACATCGAGAGCTTCGGCGGCTGTCTGCTCGGCCAGCTCTGCCCGCCGTCGCTCCTGGTGGCGACGGCGGTGCTGGAGGGCTGCTTCTTCCGTGCCCACGGGCTGCGCCACATGTCCTTCAGCTACGCGCAGGGCACCCTCGCGGCACAGGACCGCGGGGCGCTGCGGGCCCTGCGCACCCTCGCGGCCGAGCTGCTGGGGGACGCCACCTGGCATGTGGTCCTGTACACCTACATGGGCCTGTTCCCGCGCACCCCGGCGGGCGCGAGCGCGCTCATCGAGGACAGCGCGCGGCTCGCCCGGGACGCGGGCTGCGAGCGGCTCATCGTCAAGACGGTCTCCGAGGCGTGGCAGATCCCGAGCGTCTCGGAGAACCTGTCCGCGCTGCGGCTCGCCGCGGCCGCCGCGCGCGGACCGGCGGCCGCCCGGAGCGCCGAGGAGGACGGGTACTACGAGGAGACGCTCGCCGAGGCACGGGCCATCGTGGCCGCGGTGCTGGACCTGCACGCGGACATCGGCACCGCGCTGACCGAGGCGTTCCGGCTCGGTCTGCTCGACATCCCCTACTGCCTGCACCCCGACAACAGGGCGGCGGCGACCTGCGTCATCGACGAACGGGGCGCGCTGGCCTGGGGGTCCACCGGAAACCTGCCCCTGAGCACCCCCACCTCCCGTACGGCCGGCCGGCTCTCCTCCGACGACCTGTACGGGATGCTCAACCACGTGGCGGAGCGCTACGACAGCGCGTCGTCCGAGCCCAGATTGGTTCCCCGCCCATGACTGTCCCGCACCACCGGCAGGACCGGCCCGCCCTGGTCCTGGTGGACGCGTTCTCCACGGGCTCGATGCTGGCCCGCGAGGCGGCCGAGACCCATCGCGTCCTGCATGTGCGCTCCCGCGACCTCGCGTCCGGCACCTTCGGCGCGAGCCTGCCGAGCGCCCTGCTCGCCGAGGACCTCACCTACCCCGGCCACGAGGCCGACGTACTGGCCCACTTGAGGGCACGGCACCCCGTGGGCGTCGTCGCCGCCAGCGAGTTCGGCGTCGAGGTGGCGGACGAACTGGCCCACCGGCTCGGGCTGCGCGGCAACGACCCCGCGCTGTCCGCCGCCCGCCGGGACAAGTCCCTGATGATGGACGCCCTCTCCCGGGCGGGCGTGCCCACGGCCCGGCAGTGCCGCTCCGGCGACCCGGCCGAACTGCTCGACTGGTGGCGCGGCCACCCGGACATCGCGCGCCTCGTGATCAAGCCGCTGGACAGCGCGGGTTCCGACGACGTCTACACCTGCGACAGCGAGCAGGAGGTCCTGGACGCCTGCCGGACCGTCCTCGGCAAGACCAACATCATGCTCCGGGTGAACGAGGAGGTGCTCGCCCAGGAGTACCTCGCCGGGGACGAGTACATCGTCAACACCGTGAGCCGCGACGGGAGTCACTGGTTCACCGACGCCTGGATCAGCCGCAAGCAGGTACGGGAGGGCGGCCGCCGGATCTACGAGGCGGAGGACCTGCTGACGCCGGACGACCCGGTGCTCGACGTCGTCCTGCCGTACGTCGCGCGGTCCCTGGACGCCCTCGGCATCACCGACGGACCCGCGCACAGCGAGCTGATCCGCACCGAGCGCGGCCCGCTGCTCCTGGAGACCGGGGCGCGCGTCTCGGGCCTCGCCAACCCCGCCGCGCTCGATATGTGCACCGGCGCCAACCAGGTGAGCCTGACCCTCGACTGCCACGCGGGCGACGGTGTCCGGCTCGCCGCGCGCCCGGCCCGCTACCCGGTGCTCCAGCGGGCGCGCTGCGTCAATCTCATGGCGCGCCGTGCCGTACCGCTGCCGCTGGCGGCCATCACGTCCGCGCTCGAGCGGATCCCCGCCTTCGAGAGCGTCCGGTTCCGGATCGCCGACGGCGCGCCCACCCGGCCGACCGTGGACCTCAACTCCTCGCCCGGCGCCGTGTTCCTGGTGCATCCCGACCCCGCCGAGATCGACAACGCCCACAAGGTGATCCGCGAGCTCGAGCACGAACTGCTCTGAATCCGAAAGCATGGTGAGATCCATATGTCCCTGGACAGCGAGCGGTTCCGCGAGATCTTCGGCTCCTTCCCGACGGCCGTCGCCATCGTCACGGCGCTGGACGAGCAGGGCGAGCCGCGCGGCTTCACCTGCAACGCCGTCTGCTCGGTCTCGGCCGCGACGCCGAGGCTGCTCGTCGGGGTCGGCAAGAGCTCCCAGACGTTCCCCGCGCTGGCCGCCTCCGGCGCCTTCGTGGTCAACTTCCTCGCCGAGTCCGGTGAGCAGGCCTCCCGCACCTTCGCCGACAAGGGCCCGGACAAGTTCGCGGGCCTCGTCTGGGAGCCCTCCGCGCATGCCGGGGGCGCGCCGATCCTCACCGGCGTCGCGCTCGCCTACGCCGAGTGCCGCACCGTGCAGACCGTGGACGCCGGTGACCACTGGCTGCTGATCGCCGACGTCCACGGGGGAGGGACGTACTCCCGGGAACCGCTGCTGTACTGCCGCGGCTCGTACAGCACCTGGCCGGCCGCGGCGGCACGGCACTGACCGGCGGCGCTGCTCAGCGAAGAGGCCCAGCCGTCCGCCGGGCCTCTTCCGGACGGTTCAGCCGCACAGCGCGCGTGCCTGTACCTTGCCCGCGAACAACCGCGCGTACCAGCCCTTGCCGCTGGCGATGGGCGCGTTGGCCGTCACCTCGTCCTGGGACTCGCCCCAGCCGTTCTTGTACCAGCTCTGCGCGGAGTAGCCGCCGCCGATCACATCGGTGCCGTCCGGGCAGTACGCGTCCGAGTCGCTGTGCTCGGCGCTGGTCGGTCCCACGACGACGCGCGGTGCCTCCGCCTGCGGCACACACACCGCGCGGGCCTGGATCCGGCCGGTCATCAGGTCCGCGAACCAGCCCGTGCCGTCCGCCAGCGGGGCGTTCGCCTGGACCCCGTCGTAGGGCTCCCCGCCGTTGGACTGGCTGAAGGAGACCGCGTTGTAGCCGCCGTTGAGGACCCGCATGCCCGCCGGGCAGTGGGCCACCGAGGGTTCTCCCGACTCGCTGGTCGGGCCGACCACGGTCCGCGCCCGCGAGACGGGTGCCGCCGCGGCCGTCGCCTGGGCCGACGTGGTGCTCAGGACGCCGACCGCGACGGCGCTCGTACCCACGAGGCCCGCGGCGGCGAGGCAGGCGGCCAGACGGTGCTTCTGCATATGTAACATGCGCCTTCCCGATTGCTCTGTGTGTTCCCGATGCTGCGAACAGTGATTGTCACCGGGAGGGGGAGCGTTCGGGTCCGTTTCGCGGCTTACGGCGTCTCAAACCGCCCCTGGGAGGGATGTGCCGCTCGCGAGCACCGCTACTCCTCCACCCCCTCGCTCCGGTGGTCCCGCAGGCCGCGGAACTCCCGGTGCATGGCCCGCATGAACACCCGGAAGTTCGGGTGCCGCTCGGGTGATGTGCCCCGCCAGCTCGCCCAGGTGTAGACGGCCCACTCGCCGTTCTCGTCAACGTCCTCGGGATCCAGCAGGACGAACGTCGCGTCGGACTCGACGTCGAGCTGGAGCCCGCGCCGCCAGATGTCCACCTCCACCCGCTCCTCGGGCCCGGCGTCCTCGTCCAGGTACTCCTCGAAGATCTCCGCGAGCCCCGCCTCGTTCTCGTGCCAGCGCACCTGCTCGGTCCCGGCCAGCAGCCACACGAATCCCCCCGCGTTCCGCCAGCCGTCGGTCACCTTCAGGAACTCCCGGTACGACGGCGGCATCCGGCGGCCGACGCGCCGCTCCATCGCGGTGACGCGCTCCTCGGACGCGGGCGGGAACCCCAGCCAGCGTGTGCGCCGCGCGGCCTTGTCGCCCTCGTCCAGTTCCTCGTCGTCCGGCAGGGAATCCGCCCATTCCTCGCTCCACCGGAGCAGGAAGGGCCGCCAGTCGCGTGCTGTGTCGTCCGTCATGCACCCGATGCTGTCACCCACCACTGACAGTGCCTCATGAAGCCCATTCCGGTCACGGATCGAACGACGAGAGTTGTCAAATGGTCAAAAAGGGAGCGGAATTCAGACAAATGCCAGGTGCAACCGGCGGCGAACAGTGTGTAGTTTGCCAACTGCTCGACCGACACCCCTTACCCCCACGCCCAGCAGTCGACTGTCAGACGCCCAGTCGTATCCGAGATCCCCGAGGTCCCCATCCATGATCGAGATACCGGAGCTGGCCTTCGGCGGCCTGGCCGCCGGGACGGTGTCGGCACTGGCTCTGGGCAGCGGCCTGTGGCGCTCCCGACGTGAACGCGCCCGGCTGCGGCAGGAGATGACCGGCCTGCGCCACCAGGCCGAGCAGTCCGCGCGCGCCGGCGCCGAGGAGGCCGAGCGCGTCCGGCAGGCGTTCACCGCCGAGCTGCGGCACCTCGCCGCCCGGCGCATGCCCGCCGAGGCGTCCCGCACCGCGCACCCGCACGTACCGGTGCCCGGCCCGGTCGGCCCCGAGGGCGCCGCGACCGAGCCGGTGCTGGCCGCCCTGCGCACCGCGGTCCTCCAGGAGCGCAAGCGGGTCGACGCCGCCGCCCGTGCCGGTATGCGCGGCACCACCCGGGAGATCCAGGCGAGCCTCTACCGCCTCCAGGACATCCTGCACGGACTCCAGCAGCGCTACGACGAACCGGAGTTGGCCCAGGACCTCTACAGCCTGGACCACGAGAACGAGCAGTCGCTGCGCCGCGCCCAGGTCGCCGCCGTGGTCTGCGGGGCCTGGGTCGGTCTGGCCCGCGAGGAGTCGCACCTCGTCGACGCCGTCACCGGTGGACAGGCCCGGCTGTCCGGCTACCGGCGGGTCAAGCTCCACAACCATCTCGACCCCGGCACCGCGCTGGTCTCGCACGCCGTGGAGCCCGTCGCGATCATCGCCGCCGAACTCCTCGACAACGCGCTGCGGCACTCCTCCCCGGACACCTCGGTCGTGGTCAACCTCGAACACGTCCACAACGGTGTCGCCGTGACCGTCGACGACGCGGGCGTCGGCATGGCGCCCGACGAACGCGCCGCCGCGCAGCGGGTGGTCGCGGGCACCGACCCGATCATGTTCTCCGACCTGGGCGACCCGCCCCGGATGGGCCTCGCCGCGATCGGCCAGCTGACCCGGCAGTTCGACCTCTCGGTGGACCTGTCCACGCCGTCCCCCTACGGGGGCGTACGGGCGGTCCTGCTGGTCGACAAGCACCTGCTGAGCCACATCGACCCGGCGCTGCGCCCCGCCGCCGCGAGCACCTCGCCCTCCACCCGGACCGGGGAGGTGCCCAGGCCCGAACCACTGGCCGAGCACGCGGAGCACGCCGAGCACGCCGAGCACGCGGAACACGCCAGGCGCACGGAACACACCGAGCCCGCCGAGCACACCCACGCGCCCGCCCAGCCGGTGCCCGGCTCCGCCCAGCCGACGCCCGGCCCCGGCCGTCCCGCGCCCGCGCCCGCCGTCGACGACCTCCCCCGGCGTCGCCGTCGTCAGGTCTCGCCCGACCAGGCCGCGATGATCCGTCCGAGCGCGGCCGGGACCGCCGCCCCCGCCCGCTCGCCCGAGGAGACCGCGGCGGCCCTCGGCGCCCTGCAGTCGGCGACCGCCGCTGCCCGTGATGCAGCCCGATCCGAAGGGACCCCTCCCCGATGACCAACCGCGACACCGGTGACACCGCGTGGGTTCTCGACCCGATCCTCGAAGTCCCGCATGTGAAGGCCGCCGTCCTGCTCACCAGGGACGGCCTGATCTCCGGCTTCTCGGAGGCGCTCAGCCAGGAGTCGGCCGAGCGGGTCGCCGCGATCACCTCGACCGTCCAGGGCGCCTGCCGCACCGCCGCCGCCGCGTTCGCGGACATGCCGGCCGCCCAGCTGCGGCAGGTCGTGATCGAGTCCGACCACGGCTACATCCTGGTCGCCCCGACCGACCACGGCACCTGTGTCGCCGCGTACGGCGACCCCGAGGTCCGGCTCGACCTGCTCGGCCACCGCGTGCACTCCCAGGTGGCGCGGCTCGGCGAGAAGGCGATGGCCGCGGCCCCCCGCGCGGCCGAGGGCGGCGCTTTGCTGTGAGGGGCCACCGGTCCGGCCGCCCGCTGGTGCCCGCCTACCTCTCCACCTCGGGGGTGGCGCGGCCCAGCCGTAACAGCCTGGAGCGCCTGTCGGTGCTCACCTCCACCGCCGGGCCGGTCTTCGGCGACCTGCCCCCGGCCCAGCAGGCGCTGCTCCAGTCGCTGGAGGGCGGCTCCCTGACCGTCGTGGAGGCGGCGGCGCTGCTGCGGCTGCCGGTCTCCGCCGTCCGGGTCCTCGCCGCCGCCCTGATCGACCAGGGGCTGGTGACGGCACGCCCGCCCGTCCCGCCCGCCGCCCAGCCCGACCACGATCTGCTGAAGAGAGTCGCCGATGGCCTCCGCGCCCTCAAGCTCTGAACCCGTCCCGGCCGGCAGCCGGACCGCCGACTCCGGTGTCCGGGCCGGGGAACTCCACCTGCCCGCCACGGCACGGGAGTTGGTGAAGATCGTCGTCGTCGGCCCGTTCGGCGTCGGCAAGACCACCCTGATCGACTCGGTGTCCGAGATCCGCCCCCTGCACACCGAGGAACACCTCACCCAGGCGTCCACCGCCGTCGACGACCTCGACGGGGTGCGGGACAAGAAGACCACCACCGTCGCCATCGACTTCGGCCGGATCACCCTCGGCGGGGAGACCGTCCTCTACCTGTTCGGCACCCCCGGGCAGGAGCGTTTCCGCGCGCTGTGGGCGGACATCGCCTACGGGGCGCTCGGCGCGCTCGTCCTCGTGGACAGCCGCCGTCTCGACGCCTCCTTCGACGTGCTCGGCCTGGTCGAGGAGTCGGGCCTCACGTACGCGGTCGCCGTCAACACCTTCCCGGACTCCCGCCATTACCCCGAGGAGCAGCTGCGGGAATCCCTGGACCTGGCTCCGGACACCCCCTTGGTGGAGTGCGACGCCCGGGACCGCAACTCCTCCGTCGACGCCCTGCTCGCCCTCGTGGAGCACCTGATCGACCTCGACGCCCGCGCGCTGGCCGGGGAGGTGCGCTCATGACGCCCTACCCCGCCCCCGCGGAGTCCTTCGACCGCTCCACCCCGGTACGGCTGTGGGAGGACGGGTTCGCCGTCGACCCGCGCCGCTACTACGAGGCGCTGCGCGCCCAGGGCCCGGTCGGCTGGGCCGAACTCGCCCCGGGCGTACCGGCGTACGTGGTCACCGACCGCCGCGCCGCGCTCGACCTGCTGCACGACGACGCGACCTGGTCCCGCGACCCGCGCCCCTGGCAGGCGACGGTCCCCGAGGACCTGCCGATCCTCGGCATGATGCGCTGGCGGCCCAACACCCTCTTCTCCGACGGCGCCGAGCACGTCCGCTACCGCACCGCGCTGCTCCAGGCGTTCGACCTGGTCGAGCCGCACGATCTGCGCGAGCGGGTGCTGCGCGCCGTGCACATCCTGGTCTCCCGGTTCGGCCCGCGCGGCGAGGCGGACCTGGTGAACGACTTCGCCCGCCCGCTGATGACGCTGGTCTTCAACAGCCTCTTCGGCTTCCCCGAGGGTGAGGCCGACCGCCTCAACGACGCGCTCGGCGCGATGATGGAGGGCGGCGAGGCGTCCGTCCAGGGCGAGGCCGAGTACGGCAGGTACGTCATGGACCTGATCGGCGCCAAGACGGCGCGGCGCGGCGACGACCTCACCAGCCGGCTGCTCGACCACCCGCTGGGCCTGACCACCGAGGAGGTCACCTGGCAGGTCTTCCTCACCCTCGGCGCGGGCCACGAGCCGTCCACCAACCTGGTGAGCAACGCCCTCTCCCGCATCCTCGGCAACCCGGCGTACTACTCCACCCTCACCAGCGGCTCCCGCACCGTGCGGGACGCGGTCCTGGAGGTGCTCCGCCACGAGACCCCGCTCACCAACTACGGGGTGCTGTACGCCCGCAAGTCGCTCAGCTTCCACGGCGCGTGGGTGCGGGCCGCGGTGCCCGTCGTGGTGTCGTACGGGGCGCTCGCGCTGTTCGCGGACGAGGGGCGGGGCGGGACGCACGACCCGCGGGACGCCTCCCACCTGTCCTTCGGCGCGGGCCCGCACACCTGCCCGGTCAAGCACGAGGGGCTGCTGATCGCCACGGAGGCCATCGAGCGGCTCACCCAGTGGCTGCCGGACATGGAGCCCACCGTGCCCCGCGACCGGCTCACCTGGCGCCCGGGCCCCTTCCACCGCTCCCTCGTCTCGCTGCCGGTCCGGTTCACCCCCTGCGCCCCCGACCGTCCCGCCGGCCTGCCGGCCCCTTCCGCGTCCTCTCAGACTGGAGCCCGAGCATGACCACTACGCCCGTCCGCGTGCCCATCGACCCGTTCGGGTCCGACATCGTCGCGGAGAGCGCGCGGCTGCGCGCCCTGGGACCGGTCGTCCCCGTGGAACTCCCCGGCGGCATCCCGGCCTGGGCGCCCACCGGGTACGACGCCCTGCGCACCCTGATCCTGGACCCGCAGGTCAGCAAGGACCCCCGTAAGCACTGGCGGTTGTGGCCCGAGGTCGGCGAACACCCGGAGTGGGGCTGGGTGCTGGGCTGGATCGGCGTGGTCAACATGCTCTCCACCTACGGCGCCGACCACACCCGGCTGCGCCGCCTGGTCGCGCCCAGCTTCACCGCCCGGCGCACCGAGGCACTGCGCGGCCGGGTCGACGCGGTGGCGGCCGAACTCCTCGACAAAATGGCGCAGTCGGGGGCGGACGGCGCCGTCGTCGACCTCAAGGAGGCGTTCGCGCAGCCGCTGCCGATGCTGATCATCTGCGAGCTGTTCGGCGTGCCCGACCATCTGCGGCCGAGCGTCGCCGAGCTGATCGCGGCGATCATGGACACCACCGACCCGAGCCCCGAGCACGCGGACTTCGTGCAGCGGCAGATCGGCACGGTGATCCCCGCGCAGATCGCCTACCGCGCCGAGAACCCGGGCGACGACCTCACCACCGAGCTGATTCGGGTCCGCGACGAGGAGGGCGACCGGCTCAGCGCCGAGGAGCTGCTGTTCACCCTCCTGCTGGTGATCGGCGCCGGTTTCGAGACCACGGTGAACCTGATCGCCAACGCCGTGGTCGAGCTGCTGACCCACCCCGAACAGCTCGCCGCGGTCCGCTCCGGGGAACTCGACTGGGACCGGGTCATCGACGAGGTGCTGCGGGTGCGGCCCTCCATCGCCGCCCTGCCGCTGCGGTTCGCGGTGTCCGACGTCACCGTGGACGGCGTCACCATCCCCGCGGGCGACGCGATCCTCACCACCTACGGCGCGGCCGGTTCGGACCCGGCGCACTACGGGGAGACCGCCGAGGCCTTCGACGCCGCGCGCGCCGCCGACGACCACCTGTCCTTCGGCATCGGCGTGCACCGCTGCATCGGCGCCCCGCTGGCCCGGATGGAGGCCCGCACCGCGCTGTCCGCCCTCTTCGACCGCTTCCCCCACCTGGCCCCCGCCTTCACGCCCGGCGAGCTGAGGCAGGTCCCGTCCTTCATCGCCTACGGCTGGCAGACGGTCCCGGTACGACTGGACGGCTGACGCACCGGCGGATCCGGTGGGGGAGTGCGGCGCCCCACCGGATCGCCCGGCACCTCGATGTCGGACGTGAGCCGGCGGCGCAGCCACGTCCCGGCCCTGCGGTCGACCAGATGGTTGAGCGCGGCCGACAGGGCGAGCGAGAAGCACAGGCCGAGGGCGACGGCGGGGACCAGGCCGAGCGCGGGCACCGCCTTGAGCAGCCCGCGGACGACCGGTATGCCGAGGCTCTGGTGGACCAGGTAGAACGGGTAGGTCAGGGCGCCCGCGTAGACGAGCGCGCGCCAGCGCAGCCGACCGAGGGGGCCGGGCCCGGACAGGGCGAGCAGCAGCAGGAACACCGTGAGGATCGCGGCACAGATCCCCCAGCTCGGCGCGGAGCCCCGGCCCGCCGGGACCGCGTGCTCCGCGACCCGGTCGCCCAGCAGGGTCAGCGTGTAGCACCAGGCGAAGCCGGTGAGCAGCCACAGCAGCAGATTCGGTCCGAAGCGGTGCATCAGATAGAGCGCCATGCCCGCGACGAAGAGCCCGGCGTACTGGGTGAGCAGGAACTCGTCCAGCACGGCGGAGTGCAGCTCGTGGCCGATGGCGGCCAGGGTCAGCCAGAGCACGCAGAACGCGATCGTCCGCCGGTAGGTGAGGCCGATCAGCAGCAGCACGGCCATCAGCAGATAGAACCGGGCCTCCACCCACAGCGTCCAGGCGACCCCGTCGGTGGTCCGCAGCCCGAGCGGCCCCGGCAGCATGGTCAGGTTGCCGAGGGTGGTGCGCAGATCGACGGGCGCCCCGGGCCGCTGTCCGGCGAGCCGGGCGATCCAGGCGACGACGACGATGACGAGGACGACCGTCCAGTAGAGCGGGAAGAGCCGGGCGATCCGGGAGACCGCGAACTGCGCCGGGGTGCGCCCCCAGCAGCTCATGCAGATGGCGAACCCGCTGATCAGGAAGAACGCCTCCACCCCGAGCCAGCCGTAGCGGCTCAGCGCGTGCAGCACGGGGGCGGTGCGCGTCAGGTCGTACGTGCCCCAGAAGTGCGGGGTGGGGGTGCCGAGGTAGTGGTAGGCGGCCACTCCGGCCGCCGCGAGCAGGCGCAGCGCGTCCACGGCGGCGAGCCGCCCGCCGCCCGCTCGGCTCGATGGGGGTGCGGCCTTCGGCGGGGCCGGGACAGCGGAAACGGACATGGTGAAGGTGTCCTTCGTCGGATGGGCTGTGCCACGGGGAAGGTGGCCGCCGGATCACGGCAGGCGGCGGCGGATGGACCGGTGGACCGCGAGGAGGGCCAGGGCGATCAGCGGCACCGTCAGCGCCGCCTGGGTCCACTGCATGGGCCACAGCTGGCCCGCGCTGTGGTAAACGTCGAAGACCCGTGAGCCGTCGGGACAGCCGGCGGGCCCGCACTGCGCGTACGACAGCCATCGGCCGTCGGGGGTGACCACTCCGTCCCGCAGCAGCCAGTCGTCGGGGGCCAGGTCGTAGCCGTGCGGCGGGAACCGGGTGAGGGTCGGCCGCAGGAAGCGGCGCAGCCAGGTCAGCAGGGACAGCACGCCCGCGTACCCGGCGAGGGCGCAGACCAGGGCCGGGACCGTGCGCCGGATCAGCTCCCCGGCCAGCACCCCGATCGCGAAGGCCAGTACGGTCGCCGTCGCGAGGACGGGTCCGAAGGAGTTGTACGGCAGCGCCGAGAACGCGGAGGAGTCGTGGGTGAGCGTCGGCGAGGTGACCGACCGGAGGCGGCCGCCGAGGGCCGCGGCGAGGACGCCCACCGCGGCGGACGCGCCGCCCAGCACGAGGAGTTGACCGGTGAGCCAGCGCTGCCGGGGCACCGACTGCGTCCACAGGAGCCGGTGCGTACGGCGCTCGTACTCCTGCGCCAGCAGCGGCGCGCCGAGCAGTGCCGCCACGAGCGCGGGCACCACCACGAGGGCGAACTGCGCGTGCTGGACCGCCTGGAGCGCGTCGGAGACCTCGCGGACCGTCGCGTCGCACCGGTCGAGATAGGGGAGTTCGGCGCACGAGGTCGCGGCGCGCTCGGCCCGGACCCGCACCATGTCCCGCGCCGTGCGCAGCACCCATGTCGTCAGCAGTGCCGACACCACGGCCGTCGCCGCGAGGGCGCCGCGATGGCGTCGCAGGCTCAGCCGGACCAGGGCCCGGTACCGCACGGGCCGCGGGCGCGGGGCCGGTCGGTGGAGCCGGACCGGCACGACCCGCAGCGGCGACGAGGCGGTCATGCCGCCACCGTCCCGGCGCCGGTCCGGTCCGCGTCGCCGTACCCGTCCGGCCGCATACCGGGGGCCAGCCAGCCCGCCACGGCGGGGGAGCGCAGGTAGGAGACCACCAGCTCCTCCAGGCTGGGGAGTTCGGCGTCGGCCGCCCGGGTGTGCGGCTGCTGGTCGACGCGGACCAGCGTGAGGTGGCGTGGCTCGACGTCCACCGGGTCCACCGGATGCACCCGCCACGGCGCCAGCCCGGCCTGGCACTCCAGCAGGCCCAGCCGGTCGAGCAGCCGGTGTGCGGCGAGCAGTTCGGACAGCTCGCCGGCCAGCCGGATCCGGCCGCCGTCGATCAGCAGCAGATGGTCGATGGCCTCTTCGAGGTCGCCCAGCACATGGGAGGAGAGCAGGAGCGTGCCGCCGTCCTCCGCGACATCACCGAGCAGCAGGCCGAGGGCGGCCCGGCGCACGAGCGGGTCCAGATCGCTCAGCGGCTCGTCGAGCAGCAGCAGCCGGGGCCGCTTGGCGCGCGCGAGGGCGAGGGCCAGCAGGGAGCGCTGGCCGCCGGAGAGGGAACCGGCCTTGCTACGGAGCGGGATCCGGCCCAACTCCAGCAGTTCCTCGGCGCGTTCGCGGTCCCAGCGGGGGTTGAGGTCGCGGCCCGTGGCCAGCAGCTCGGCGGCCCGCATCCGCGGGTACAGGGGGCGGTGCTGGTCGACGAACGCGACCTCGGGGAGCAACGCGTCGGCGTCCGCGGGCTGTCCGAGCACGGTGAGCCGGCCCGAGTCCGGGCGGACGAGCCCGGCCGCGGCCGACAGCAGCAGGCTCTTGCCCGCGCCGTTCGGGCCGACGATGCCGCACACCGCGCCGCGCGGGACCCGGAAGGTGCAGTCGGCGAGCAGGTCCCGGCGCCGCCCGCCCCGCCCGGCGCGCAGCCCGACCCCCTCCGCCTGGACGGCCGTCGGAGCGTGCGTCGTCACCGTGCCCGCCCCTCGGGGGCCCGCTCCGCGAAGCAGGTGTCACCGACGGAGACGACCAGGGCCATGACGTCCTCCCGCTCCAGGCCGTGCTCCCTGGCGCGGGTCATCCACTGCTCCAGCTCCTGCCGCAGCCCCGAGCCGTCGACCCGGTCGGCGCTGCCGAGCGTGCCCACCACGAACGTGCCCAGACCCGTCCTGGACTCCACCAGGCCCCGCCGCTGCAGCTCCTGATACGCCCTCAGCACGGTGTTGCCGTTGACCACGGCGCTCTCCACCACCTCACGGGCGGTGGGCAGCTTGTCGCCGGGCTTCAACAGGCCCAGCCGCAGGGCCTGTTCGGTCTGCTCGATGATCTGCTGATAGGCGGGGGTGCCGCTGGATCTGCGCAGCTGGTACTTCATCGGGTAACCCTTTCCCTAATTGATTAGGGAAAGTAGTCACCACCTGAGGCGGTGTCAAACCGTCGCGCCCTGGGCTCCCGCGTCGGCGAAGCCCCACCGGAGTACTCCGATGGGGCTTCGCCGTGCGGACTGCCGTGCCGGGCACGGTGCCGGATCAGACGGTCGTCGGCAGCTCCGCCGGTGCCGGGGCGAGCGCGCGGTGGTGGCGGCGGGCGACGGTGAGCGCGCCGAGCAGGAGCCCGTCAGGGCTGAAGTGCGGGGGAGGGAGGTGGTTTTCGAGCGTCGGGAGGTAGTTCCACCGGGTCGAGGGGTGGGCGGAGTGCGCGTAGTGGTGGAGGTCGCCGTAAGGGAGCCAGGTGACGGCGGCGAGGGCGGTGAGGACTCGGCTGTGCGGGTAGAGACGCAGACAGCGTCCCGCTTCGATCCGAGCGGGGGTGCCGGTGCGGTGCTCGGGATCGAACCAGGTGTGCTCCACCAGCAGGGACATCCAGGCGAGCTGCGGATAGAGCAGCAGTCGCGGCAGCATGACCCCGCATACCAGAGCGGTCCACCCGCCGGCCAGGTACGCGACCGCGGCGACGACGGCCGGGGCGCAGGCGCGGTGCCAGGCGCCGGGCCCCCGGAGGTGCGCGGCGAGGCCGGCGGCGGTGAGACGGATGCCGCGTGGCGTCAGCGGATGGATCAGGGCGGCCGCGTACCTGGGGCCGGTGATACCGGGGCGCAGGCCCGCCCGGTGGAGTTCGGCGAGATTGGGGTCGCCTGCCAGGGTGGCATTGGGGTGGTGGTCGCGGACGTGCCGGCGCCGGCGCGCCAGGAGCGGGCCGAGCGCGAGGGGGTGATGGACGAATGCCTCGCCGAGCAGATGGTTGGCGCGGTTGGTGCGGGCCAGGACGCCGTGGACGGCGAAATGGCTGATCTCCTGCAGGTGCCGGAAGTGGACCGCGACCGCGATCGCCGCCGCGGTGGCGAGGAGCGGGCCGTGCGCGGCGAGCAGCCACCATCCTGTGATCTGCACCCATTGCCCTGTCAGCAGCAGGGACGGAGTGAGGTCGTTGGCACGCAGGCGCTGGAGGGCTATGAGCTCCCGGGCTCCGGCGGAGCGAGGTCGCTGACGCGCGAAGTGCAGCCGGTCGATCTGGCGCAGGGCGACGCCGACGACGATGAGCGCTAAGGCGATCGACATGATGTTCCTGGTACGGACGAGCGGAGACGGGTGGATCACCCGCAAGGTCGTCACGCACAGTACATCTAGTGGACTAGTTCGGTGAATGGGGAAGTGAAACGGCCTCCGCCCCAAGGGGACGGAGGCCGCGCGTGACGGGGGGACAGATGCGCGCTACAAGGCGTCGACGGTCGTGCTGACCCGCTGCTCGTCCCAGGCGCCGGCGTCGAGCATGGCGCGCGCGACGGCTTCATAGGTCCGCAGGGCACGCGGAGCGGAATCGGCGCCATTGCCCCAGACACCTTCGAAACGGAGACGCCAGCGATCGACCCCCTTGAAGTACACCGAACTGCGGCCGCGGGTGTAGTCGGCGTCTCCCTGTTCCTCCTCGACCAGGACGGCGGCGGCGGCGAAGACGACATAGTCGACGGCTTCGTCGGCGCGCAGCCGGTCGCGTACGGCGAGGCCGCAGACGACGCCGATGTCGCGGTGCCGGCCGATGAGTTCCAGCAGGGCCCGGGCGAACTCTTCCTTGAGCAGGTCGTCGCGGTAGACGATGAAGAGACGGTTGATGGTGCCGTGGCCCTCAAGGAAGCGACGGTTGGCGGCGAGGTATTCGCGGCGCTGGTTGAGTAGTCGGGGATTGGTGGTCAGGTCCGCGGCGAGGATGCGTGGGGGATCGGAAGCCGCGTCGGTGAGGGCGTCGATCAGCAGTGCCGACAGCCGAGGGACCTCGGAGGCGTAGACGCGGAGGTGGCCGTCGGCGATCTCGCCGTAGTCGGAGACGAGTTCACGTTCGAGATGAGTGCGGACGACGTCGTAATACCGGGCGTCGTCAATGGATTTGAGGTTGGTGGTTCTGCGCAGTCGGATATAGGACCGGTGCGTCCACAGATGACCGATGGCCAGGATCACGATGAGGGCGCCCTGGATCACGACGAGCGCTTTGAGGTCGACCCGCTCGACGGCCCAGCCGATCACCGGCGTGACGAGCCCGGCGATGCCGATCACCGCGCCCAGTACGGGTGAGCCGAGCGCATCGGTGACCCGCGTCAGCGGGTCGCGCTGCTGCTCCGGCATGAAGTCTTCCCCCTTCGGCGGCCGAAAGGCCGGACAAGAGTATTCCCGGCGGACATGCGGCCAGGTGCTGTCAGTTGAGTGGCGAGGGCAGGGTGATGTCGTACTCGATGTCCCAGCGACTCGCCGGAACGAAGAAGTCCGCGGTCTCCACCGCGCGGCCGTCCGTGGCGAAGTGGGTGCGCTCGATCAGCGTGGCCTGTGCCCCGGCCGAGATGCCCAGCAGATGCGCCTGGTCGCGGTCGGCCTGTACGGGGCAGGGCCGCTCGACGGCCCGTACGACGACGATTCCCAGGTGCGCCATACGGGCGATCACTCCGGCACCGGCCAGTGGACCGCCCTCGGGCAGTACCACCAGGGTGCCACCGGTGATCGCCATGGGCTCCCAGCTGGTCGCCAGCATCACCGGCTGCCGGTCGGCGAGGAACTCGTAGAAGGTGCGTACGCAAGGATCGCCGGTTCGAATGTCCAGCCGGTCGGCGATGTCCGAGGGTGCGGGGACCTTGGCGGTGGAATCCGCCTCCCATGTGCCGGTGAACCCGGACGGGGCGACACCCGTCTGATCCGATACGGCCGGGACGCGACGGAGGATGTGCCGCGGAACAGGTGCCCGGACGTAGGTACCGGAGCCCGCCCGGCCCTCCAGAAGACCTTCGGCGATCAGCAATTCCTGCGCGCGGCGGATGACGTTCTCCCCGACCCCGAATTCCGCACCGAGTTTGCCCCGGGAGGGAAGCCGGTCGCCCGGATCCCAGCAGGAGTTGGCGATGCGCGACCGAAGGCCCTCCGCAACCCGCAAGTAAGGCGCACCTGCTGAGTGAGAGTCAGCCATCGATCTCCTCGGGCACATTGCCGACCGGTACGTGTTGACAATCTAGTTCACGAGCTGAAATCTAGTTAACTAGAAGTACTCTTTGTGATCTCAGGTCGATTCGATTGCGAGCCACTGTGGACCACCCCTGCCCAAAGGCCGCGATCGACGACGCCATCGCCCGGCTCACCGCCCTCACCGGCACCCGGCCCCGCCTCGTCCGCGAACCAGACGCAGTCCGTATCGAGACCGACGTCACCGAGAACCTGCTCGAACGGTGGGATCAGCTCCTCGCCGTCCTGGAGCTGGGCACCGCTTTCGGGCTCACCGATACCGCCACCGGCCAAATCGCCTGGTTGAGCTTCACGGCAGGAGGAGGCAAGCCCGCATGAGCGCCACTGCCGTCGGCCCGACCACGTATCCCTTCGCCAAGGGACACGGCGCCGGCAATGACTTCCTCGTGCTGCCCGACCCCGACGGCCGGCTGCGGCTGTCCGCCACCGAGGTGGCGAGGCTGTGCGACCGTCGCACCGGCATCGGTGCCGACGGCCTCCTGCGCGCCGTGCGCTGCGACGCCACGCCCGAAGCCGACGGCACGGCCGCGGAAGCCGAGTGGTTCATGGACTACCGCAATGCCGACGGCTCCCTTGGGCAGATGTGCGGCAACGGCATCCGGGTCCTGGCCCGCTACCTCGTCCATGCCGGACACTGCCCGCCCGGTGCACTCACGCTCGCCACCCGCGCGGGCCCGCGTACCGTCCATGTCCCCCACGACGAAGCCGGTCCCGACGGGTCTGTCACCGTCGACATGGGCAGCCCCCGGCTCTCCGGCCTCGCGGACGTCGTCGTCACCGTGGGCGCCGACGCCTGGCCCGCCCTGCATGTCGACATGGGCAATCCGCATGCCGTCGTCTTCGTCGACGACCTTGCCGACCCGGGTGATCTTGTTTCGCCACCCGTCGTCACCCCGGCGGACGCCTACCCGGAGGGTGTCACCGTCGAGTTCGTCGTCTGCCGTACGCCGTTCGACCTCGCCCTACGCGTTCATGAACGGGGCGTCGGTGAAACCCGTGCGTGCGGTACCGGCGCCTGCGCCGCCGTGGCCGCTCTGCCGGCCGGCCCTGCGACCGGCAGTTACACGGTCGACATGCCCGGTGGGGGGCTCCGCGTATCCGTTCTCGCCGACGGCGCCATGCGGTTGACGGGCCCCGCGGTCATCGTCGCTCAAGGCACCGTGTCCCTGTAGGAGGTTGCCCCTGGGCTGTCACCTGCGGTGAAGGTGCCGGTCATGGCCAGACCCACGGTGCACAGGGCCGCAAGGGCCATGGCGGCGATGACGGTGAACGCGGGGCGTTCCCTGCTGTAGAACCGTTCGGGCTTGTCCAAGGCGGTGAGCCGGGCGGTGCGTCGGCTGGACCATCGAGGGTACAACCCTGTCTCCCCTTCGGTCATTCACTGGTCGGGTCCGCCCTTCCCGAGGGATTCGGAGAGCGGGCGTAGGTGTTGATCGCGGCGGCGATCAGGGTGAGAGCCGGCCCGCCGCTGTGGGCGAGCTGACCGAGCCGCGTGAAATCATCCAGGTATCGCTTGACCTCACCCGTCTGTTTGACGGTCAGGAACGCCGACACCAGCTCGACGTTGACCTGGCGGTCGTCGAACACCCAGAAGTCCTCGACCGGCGGCATCAGACTGCGGTCGGCGCTCAGGGGAATGATCCCGAGGCTGACGGAGGCCAGCACGCTTACTTCCAGGAGCCTGCTGAGCTGCTCGATCATGACTTCTTGCGGTCCCATCCGCCGGTAGAGCACGGACTCCTCCAGGACCACGTCGAACTCCTTGCCCCTCTCGGTCAGCACTCTCTGCTTGTCCATGCGGGTGACGACCGCGGCGTCCACATCGTCAGGAAGGCCGCGGCGCTCCCGGATGCCGGCCAGGACCGCTTTGGTGTAGGCACGTGTCTGCAGCGGACCAGGGATCAGGTTCTGGGCGTACGCCCTGAATCTGCGTGTCTGGTCCCACAGGGGCAGGACTCTCTCCTGAGCGCGCTTGAGTCCTGCCTTCTCCATGGCCCGCCACTCGACGTACATGCCGTCGATGCCCCGGGCGATGCCGATGAGTTCTGCCGCGGCGGAACCATCTCCGCAGGCCCCTGCCCAGACCTCGATGTCCTTCGGTGACGCGGCCTTGTGACCGTTCTCGATACGGCTGCACTTGGATTCGTGCCAGCCGCACCGGCGCGCCAGCTCACGGGCCGTCAGGCCGTGTTGCTGTCGTAGGGCGCGTAGCTGCTGCCCCAGGGCGAGTCGGGCTTCCCGGATGCTCGAAGAGGTAGGCATGCGCACAGTGTGCAGCCTTCCGGCTCACGGCATCTAACGGCATGAATGCCCAACTGGCCCGGAACTCCGTGGTCAATCGGCTATGTTCTCCGTCTTCTTTGCGGTTTTGTGCGGCATGGCTTCATGTCTCGGGAAGAGGGACAGCAGCCGGGCGGGGAACTCGACGACGGTCTCGTGGTCGGGCACGAGGATGGACGACAGACGGGCGGGGTCGTCCACCTTCCACGACTGCAGCAGGTAGCTGTCCGTCTCATCGTCGTAATAGAGCGTTGGACTGCCATTGTTCGGGCTTTCCGGGTCCTTGCACAGCAAGTGCAGCGCCACAGATACCTCCATGTGGCCAGGGGCGTCTTGACCCTTCGAGGGTGAACGATTGCGCACCGTGACGCCGGGTACTTGCGTGGACTTGCGGTAGGCACTCAGCAGATTCCCGAGGGTTTGCGGATACTTGCATCGCTGTGCTCGTGGGCGCCACGTTCGACAGCCACGGGCCCTCAACCGCATACGGCCCCGGGCGCGCACCGCCGTCGGAGGCGGAGCCCACCCGGGGCCTCGAATCGGGTACTTCCCGTACGGTCAGGCCACCGTCCCCCCGTCCGCCAGGGTGAGGGCCACGTCGACGATCATGTCCTCCTGCCCGCCGACCAGGCCCCGGCGGCCGCACTCCAGCAGGATGGCGCGGACGTCGACGCCGTGGCGCGCGGCGGCGATCTCCGCGTGCCGCAGGAAGGAGGAGTAGACACCGGCGTAGCCCAGGGTGAGGGTCTCCCGGTCCACGCGGACCGGACGGTCCTGGAGCGGGCGGACCAGATCGTCGGCGGCGTCCTGGAGCCGGAACAGATCGCAGCCGTGCTCGATCCCGGAGAGGTTCGCCACCGCGATGAACGCCTCCAGCGGGCAGTTGCCCGCGCCCGCGCCGTGCCCGGCGAGGGAGGCGTCGACCCGGCGCACCCCGTTCTCGACGGCGACGACGCTGTTGGCCACCGACAGGGACAGGTTCTCGTGGGCGTGGATGCCGATCTCGGTGGCGTCGTCCAGGACGTCCCGGTAGGCGCGGACCCGCTCGGCCACGTCCTTCATGGTGAGCCGCCCGCCGGAGTCGGTGACGTACACGCAGTGCGCGCCGTAGGACTCCATCAGCCGCGCCTGCTCGGCCAGCCGGGCCGGTTCGGCGCGGTGGGAGAGCATCAGGAAGCCGGACACGTCCATGCCCAGTTCACGGGCCGCGGCGATGTGCTGCGCGGAGATGTCCGCCTCGGTGCAGTGGGTGGCCACCCGGACCGAGCGCACCCCGAGGTCGTAGGCGGTCCGCAGATCGTGGATGGTGCCGACGCCGGGCAGCAGCAGGGTGGTCAGCCGGGCCCGCTCCAGCACCGAGGCCGCCGCCTCGATCCAGGCCCAGTCGGTGTGCGAGCCGGGGCCGTAGTTGAGCGAGCCGCCCGCCAGCCCGTCGCCGTGCGCGACCTCGACGGCGTCGACACCGGCGGCGTCCAGCGCCCGTACGATCCGCCGGACGTCCGCCGGGGTGATCCGGTGCCGTACGGCGTGCATGCCGTCCCGCAGGGTCACGTCCTGGACGTAGATGCCGCTCATACCGTCACCTCGCGGGCCGCGATCCGCTCGGCCACCCGCAGGGCGGCCGAGGTCATGATGTCGAGATTGCCCGCGTAGGCCGGGAGGTAGTGGGCGGCGCCCTCGACCTCCAGGAACACGGACACCTGGTGGGTCGGCCGGGCGGCCGCGCCCTCGGCCAGCAGGGTCTCCACCGGCTGGTCCCCGGGCACCGGCGTGATCTGCACCCGCTGCTTGAGCCGGTAGCCGGGGACGTAGGCCGCCACCTCGGCCACCATCGCGGCGACGCTCTCCCGGATCGCGGCGTGCGCGGCGGAGTCGGGGGCCTCGACGAGACAGAACACGGTGTCCCGCATGATCAGCGGCGGCTCGGCCGGGTTGAGGACGATGATCGCTTTGCCGCGGTCCGCGCCGCCCACCTCGACCAGCGCCCGGGACGTGGTCTCGGTGAACTCGTCGATGTTGGCGCGGGTACCGGGACCGGCCGACCGGGAGGCGATCGAGGCGACGATCTCCGCGTAGCGGACCGGGACCACCCGGGAGATCGCGGCCACCACCGGAATCGTGGCCTGGCCGCCGCAGGTCACCATGTTGACGTCCGGAGCGTCCAGTTGCTCCTCCATGTTGACCGCCGGGACGACGTACGGTCCGAGCGCCGCCGGTGTCAGGTCGATCAGCCGCTTGCCGAGCGGCGCCAGCTTCGCGGCGTTGGCCCGGTGGGCCCCCGCCGAGGTGGCGTCGAAGACGATGCCGATCTCCTCGAAGCCGGGCAGCGCGATCAGCCCGTCCACGCCCTCGTGCGTGGTGGCCACGCCCAGCCGCCCGGCGCGCGCCAGACCGTCGGACGCCGGGTCGATGCCGACCAGGGCCCCCATCTCCAGGTGCCGGGCGGTGCGCAGCACCTTGATCATGAGATCGGTGCCGATGTTGCCCGAGCCGATGATGGCGACCTTGGTGCGGGGCGCGCCCGCCGTGTGCGTCGTCATGCCGTTCCTTCCCCGATGACGGTGGTGACCGTGCCCAGACCGCCGATCACCGCGGTGACGTGCGCGCCCGGCGTGAGCGGGCGCATCGGGCCGAGCGCTCCGGAGAGCACCACATGCCCGGCCCGCAGCGGATCGCCCAGCTCGCGCGCGGTGCGGGCCAGCCAGAGCACCGCGGCGAGCGGATCGCCCAGGCAGTCCGCGCCGGTGCCCTCGGCCACGGTCCGGCCACCCACGGACATCTCCATCACGGCCGTCCGCGGCTCGAACTCCGCGAGGGTGCGGGCCCCTCGGCCGAGCACGAAGGCGCCCGCGGAGGCGTTGTCGGCGACCGTGTCGGACAGGGTGATGTCCCAGCCCGCGATCCGGCTGCCGCAGATCTCCAGGGCGGGCACCGCGTGGTCGACGGCGGCCCGCACCCGGGCCAGGTCCAGCGGGCCCTCGGCCAGGTCCGCGCCCAGCACGAACGCGATCTCGGCCTCGACGCGGGGCTGGAGCACCGACGCGTACGGCACCGGCTCGCCGTCCGCGTACCCCATGTCGTCCAGCAGGACCCCGAAGTCCGGCTGATCCACGCCCAGTTGGCCCTGTACGGCGGGCGAGGTCAGCCCGATCTTGTGGCCGACGACGCGTGCGCCGCGGGCCGTCCGCGCCGCCGTGACCCGCTGCTGCACGGCGTACGCGGCACCGGTGTCGCCGGTGCCGATCAGCTCCCGTACCGGCGCACAGGGAACGCCGTCGGCGGCGGCCGTCAGCAGCCGGACGGCCGCCTCCTCGACGCCGCGTGACACCTGCCCGATCTCAGTCATCGCTGGGATTCCCCCGGACGAAGTCGATGACCAGCCGGTTGAACTCCTCGGCGTGCTCGATCATCGCCCAGTGCCCGCAGCGGTTGAGCAGGACCAGCCGGGAGTCGGGGATGCTCGCCAGCAGGAACAGGGAGCTCTCGAAGGGGACCACCCGGTCGTCGCGGCCGTGGATCAGCAGGGTGGGCACCGTGATGCCGGGCAGCAGCGCCGGGTCCACCCAGCGCGGCAGCGGCGCCCCCTGCGGCAGCCCCGCCACATAGTTGGCGAGGTGCTCGGGCCGGGCGAGGGCCGCCTGGGAACGGGCGTCGCACAGCTCAGGAGTGGCGAAGCGCGCCTTGTCGTAACACATGATCTCGACCAGCCGGCGCATGTTCTCCGGGCTCGCGTCCCGGTAGGCCTCGATGAGGACCTTCAGCCCCTCGGACGGGCCGTCACCGGCGCCGAACAGGCTCGGCATCCGCCCCACCGGCGGTCCCATGGTCACCAGGTGGCTGATCCGGTCGGGGTGCTCGGTGGCCAGCCGCAGCGAGGTCTGGCCGCCCATCGAGTTCCCCACGAACGCGGCCCGTTCGATGCCCAGCGCGTCGAGGAACTGGATCGCCGCGTCGACATGGTCGAGCCGGTCCACCGTGGCCGGGGCGGACTCGCCCCAGCCGGGCATGTCGACGGCGTACACATGGAAGTGCTCGGCGAGCGCCTCGATGTTGCCGCTGAAGTTGCTCCAGCCGGTCGCCCCCGGGCCGCTGCCGTGCAGCAGCACCAGCGGACGGCCGGAACCGGCCTCGTAGTAGCGCAGCGTCCAGTCGCGGGTCGTGACCGTCCGCGCGATCTGCTCCTTGTCGAGTGCCATCAGCGCTCTTCTCCTTCGGTCGAATCCAGCGGGGACGGGGACGGGGACGGGGCCGGGGGCGAGGACGGGGCCGCGGCCAGCAGTTCGGCCACCACCTCCGGCGGGCGATGGCCCCAGCTGTGCAGCCGGTCGAGGGTGCGCACCTGCCAGGTGGCGTCGTCGATGACGAGCCCGCCCCAGCCGTACTCGACGGAGAAGCCGGCGGGGGTGCGGACGTAGAAGCTGAACATCTGGTCGTTGGGGTGCATCCCCAGCGTCATCTCGAACGGCTGCCCCGCGTCCATGCAGCGGTCGTAGGCCAGGCCCACGTCCCGGATGTCGGTGACCTCGACCATGAAGTGGTGGGTGCGCTTGGGCGAGGGCATGTCGCCGAACGCCACGCTGTGGTGGCGGCCGTTGCAGTGCAGGAAGATCAGGTCGGCGACGATGCCGGGGGCCAGTTCCTCGACGATGATGTCGCTGATCCGGAAGCCGAGCAGGCCCTGGTAGAAGCCGAGGTACTCCTCGCGGCTCACCCCGTGGGCCAGCAGCACCTGGTGTCCCGCGCCGCCGGGCCCGGTGACGAACTCGCCGAGCAGCGAGGCGGAGGCGAAGGGGGTGTCGGCGTCGGCCAGACCGGTGACCAGTTCGAGGCGGTTGCCCATCGGGTCGGTGGTGGCGAAGATCCGCTCCACCCGGCGGTCCGCGGCGAGCGCCGCGTCGCCCTCCTCGACCTGGAGTCCCGCGGCCCGCAACTTCTCGACCAGCGCGTCGAGTTCGGCGTCGCCCTCGACCTCGTACCCGCTGGTGACCAGGTCCTCGGCCGGTCCCCGGGTGACGATCCAGCGGTGCGCCTTCTCGTCCATGCGCAGCGTGCGCCGGTCCGCGCCCCGCTCCCCGAGCTGCATGCCGAGCAGCTCGACGCCGAAGTGCTCCCAGGCGGCCGGATCGCCGACCTCGTAGACGACGTAGGCGAGTTCCTTGACTCCGCTCATGGCGGATCCCTCCTTCGAAGGTTGACGGACGGAAGGTCAGGCCGGGACGCCGAGCCCGCTGGTGTCGGCGGCGGCCACGAAGCGGTCGGGGCGCAGGGCCACCGCGCGCACCCCGTAGCGGCGCAGCCAGGAGCTGAGCACCCCGTCCAGGTCGACGAGTTCGTCGGGGCCCCGGGTGTGGGCGTTCTGCGGGCGGACGGCGCGGTAGCGGGCGCCGAGCGCGTCCCACCCCCGGCGCTCCTCCTCGGTGAGCAGCGTCGCCGGGTCGACGTCGTCGCCGAGCAGGACGAAGGTGTCGCCGAGCAGCTCGTCCAGCCGGGCCATCCGGCCGACGGTGTCGCCGACCACCGGCTGCGGCACCATCCGGCCGACGATGCTGGCGTCGCCCAGCGGGCCGCGCAGCCAACCGGCCTCCAGCACCGGCGGCGCGATCAGCGGCGGCTCGAAGGGGGTGACGCCGCCCTCGGGCGGTGTGGACAGGGCGGCCCGCTCCACGTCGGAGATCTTCTGCTCGATCACCCGGCCGAGCTGCACCGCGAGCCCGGTGTAGAAGGCGGCGTTCGGCCGGCGCTCGCTCTCGTAGCTGTCGAGCCAGGACTCGGGCAGCCGTCCGGCCAGCACCCGGCCGAGCTTCCAGCCCAGGTCGTGCGCGTCGCGCATCCCGGTCTGCATCCCGGCGCCCGCCCACGGCGGCATCAGATGCGCGGCGTCACCGGCCAGGAAGACCCGGCCGGAGCGCCAGGTGCGGGCCATCCGTACGTGGTGCCGGTAGAAGGCGTGCTGGTGGATCTCGACGTCGTCCTCGCTCACGCCCAGCGCCCTCAGCAGCTCCCACACCTCGGTCCCGGTGGGGAAGTCGGCCTCGGTCTCGTCCGGCTTGAGCGGGATCTCCCAGCGGTGGTTGCCGGCCGACAGCGCGATGTCGACGACCGGCCGCTCCTTGTCCGTCCAGAAGGTGAGGAAGTCGCGGTCGGGCCACCAGCGCTTGACCCGGCAGTCGATGACCACCCAGGTGACCTCGGCGGTGTCGCCGAGCAGCTCGATGCCGAGCCGCTGCCGGGTCCTGCTGCTGCCGCCGTCCGCGGCGATCGCGTACCGGGTCCGCACCCGGCCGACCTCGCCCGTCTCCGTGTCGGTGGTGGTGATCGTGACCCCGTCCGCGTCCTGCTCGATCTCGGTCACCTCCGCGCCGTAGCGCACCGAGATCAGGTCCTCCCGCTCCCGCGCGCAGGACCGCAGCTCGGTCTCCATGACCGGCTGGTAGATGTTGTAGAAGCGCGACTTCGCCCCGAGCGCCGACGGCGGGTGCTCGATGCGCATCACCTCGTGCCCGTCGTACGTCACCCAGCGCAGTGCGCGCTGCGGGTCGATGACCTTCTCGATGCGCTCGTCGACGCCGAGGCTCTGGAAGATCCGCATGGTCCAGTCGTTGACGGTGACCGCCCGCGCCCGCGGATAGATGTCCCGGTCCCGTTCGAGGGCGATCACCCGCGCGCCCTGCCGAGCGAGGGTGAGAGCACCGACGACGCCCGTAGGGCCGTAGCCGATGACGGCGACGTCCGCGTCGAAGTTCTGGGGCATGGCGGCCTCCTTGCCGATCATCCCAAGTTTTGGACCGGTCGTTCAGTCCAATAGCGGGGACTTTCACACGGCCGGAAAAACCGGTCAAGGGCGTGCATCACGGATTCCGCACAGCAGAATCAGGGCCGCTACGGGCGCCGGTCGCCTAAGATCCGGGCGATTCGGCGCGGGTATGCTTCGGCGGGTGGCACCAGGGCGTGACAACACCGGAAACCGCAGGGGGCGGCGCTCCCGGGAAGAGATCCTCGACGTCGCGTCCCGCCTGATGGCCGAGCGCGGATACGCGGCGACCACGCTGTCGGCGCTCAGCCAGGAGTCGGGACTGCCCAAGAGCGCCGTCTACCACCACTTCCGCTCCAAGGGCGGGCTGCTGTCCGCGGTCATGGAGCACGGCGCCTACGCGTTCTTCGAGCACATGGCCCGGGCGCAGGAGCACCCCCCGAAGGGCGGGAGCGCGCGGGAGCGGCTCGGCTGGTACCTCCGGCGCACCGGCGAGGTCTTCCTCGCCAACCCCGACTTCCTGCGGCTGCACCTGATCCTGGTGATGAACGCCGAGGCGGCGAAGGACGCGGAGGCCGCGGAGGTCGACCGGATCGTCGCGCGGGTACGGCGGGACGGCCGCGCGCACATGAACCACATGATCGCCGACTCGTTCGCCGGGTACGGCCCCCAGGTCGCGCAGACCGTGGCCGACCGGCTGGACCACTTCGCCATCGCGGGCTTCGACGGGGCCTTCGTCGCCTGGCAGGCCGACCCCTCCCACTCCATGGCCGAGGCGATGGAACTGCTCACCGACGCGATCGCGAACCTCGGCGAGTCCATCGCGGCGGGCCCCCGGCCCTGACGGAGGGGCTCAGCGGTCCTCGGTCCTGGCGGAGGGGCTCAGCGGTCCTCGGTTCTGGCGGAGGGGCTCAGCGGTCCTCGCCCAGATCCCTCTCCACCGCCCGCGCCGTGTTGTTCAACGCCGTGACCAGGGACTGGAGTCGGCGCGCGTCGTAGCGCACGCTGGGCATCGAGACGGAGAGCCCGGCCAGCGCGGTGCCGTCCCGGTCGCGCACCGGTACGCCGACGGCGGTCAGACCCCGCTCGGACCGCTCCTTGTTGACGACGAACCCGTTGCCCCGCAGCCGCTTCAGCTCCGCGCGCAGCCGGCCGAGGTCGGGCCGGTCGGCGGGGCGGTCGCGGTAGTGCTCGATGTCGTACACCTCCTCCAATTCCTCGTCGGAGAGGTCGGCGAGCAGGAGCAGTCCCGCGGTGGTGCGGTGCGCCGGGAACACCATGCCCTCCCGGGAGCCGACCCGCAGGGCCTGCCGGCACTCGACGCTCGCGATGAAACGGGTCGTGTCCCCGGTGCGCACCGTCAGGTTCGTGGTCTCGTCCAGCAGGTCGACGACCCGTCGCAGATGGGGCAGGGCCGCCGCGCGCAGCCGTGAGACCAGGGACTGGGAGTGCGCGGCGAGTTCCAGCACCGGCCCCGCGCGGTAGAGGCGGTCGTCGTCCTGCACGGCGAAGTCCCGGTAGACCAGCATCGCCAGGATCCGGTGCGCGGTGGAGCGGGCGACCCCGAGGCGCTCGGCGATCCCCGAGACGGTCGCGCCGCCCTCCATCTGGAGGACGGTCGCCGCCCGCAGCGCGTGGTCCACGCTGGCGATCGGATAGGGCGGTGGTGTCTTCAGCGGTTTGTCCATGGCGGGGGTTCCTTGGTGCCGGTGGTTCTGCCGGTGCGGGTGCTGCCAGTACGGGTTCCGCCGGTGCGGCGTGCTCCCTGGTCCTGCCTCTGCGGTGGGGCCTGATTCCGCCCCTGTCGGCGGGGTCCGATTCTGCTCTCCAGAATCTCCATGTTCTCTCATCAGACGCGGAGCACGCTGATGCCGTGACTGAGACCCCCCTCGCCCATGACACCGCCACGGGTTCCCCGGTCCGGCTCCAGGCCCTCGCCGCGCCCGGGCAGCCCGATGTCACCCCGGCGCTCGAAGAGCTCTACCGGGGCTTCGAACAGGAACTGCTGGTCCCGCTCTGGACCGAGATCGGCGACCTGATGCCGGCCCACCCGCGCTCCCGCGCCGTGCCCCACCTGTGGCGCTGGGAACGCCTGCGGCGCCTCGCCGCCCGGGCCGGCGACCTGGTCCCGGTCGGCCAGATCGGAAGAGCGTCGTGGGCCGGCGACCTGGTCCCGGTCGGCCGCGGCGGCGAGCGCCGGGCCATCGCGCTGGCCAACCCCGCCCTCGGCGGCCGCCCCTTCGCCACCCCGACCCTGTGGGCGGCCGTCCAGTACCTCATGCCCGGCGAGGACGCCCCCGAGCACCGGCACACCCAGCACGCCTTCCGCTTCGTCGTCGAGGGCTCGGGCGTGTGGACGGTCGTCGGCGGCGACCCGGTGCCCATGAACCGGGGCGACTTCCTGCCGCAGGCCGGCTGGAACTGGCACGCCCACCACAACGCCACCACCGAGCCGATGGCCTGGATCGACGGCCTGGACATCCCCTTCCAGTACGTCACCGAGGCGCAGTTCTTCGAGTTCGGCCGCGACGAGATCAGCGACGCCGAACGCGTCACCCCCGAGCGCTCGCGCTCCGAGCGGCTGTGGGGCCACCCCGGTCTGCGCCCGCTCTCCGCCGCCCCGGCCACGCCCGGCAGCCCCCTGCTGTCCTACAAGTGGGCCCACACCGACGCGGCACTGAGTGATCAACTCCTGCTGGAGAAGGAGGGGTTCGGCGGCACGGTCGAACCCGGCCACGCCGCGGTGCGCTACGCCAACCCGTACGACGGCTCCGACGTCCTGCCGACCCTCCGCGCCGAGTTCCACCGCCTCGCCCGCGGCGCCGAGACCGCACCGGTGCGCGAGACCGGCTCCTCCGTCTACCAGGTCTTCGACGGCTCCGGCGTGGTGACCGTCGGCGACACCTCCTGGACGGTGGCCCGCGGCGACCTGTTCGCCGTCCCGTCCTGGGTCCCGTTCTCCGCCCGCTCCGAGGCCGGCCGCACCGACTCCGACGCGGGCGCCCTCGACCTCTTCCGCTTCTCCGACGCGCCCGTCTTCGAGGCGCTCAAGCTCGACCGCGCCCAGCTCGACCGCACTCAGCTCGCCCGCCCCCAGAAGGACGCCTGACATGAAGCTCGCCACCATCCGCACCGCCGACGGGACCCGCGCGGTCCGCCTCGACGGCGAGGTCCTCGTCGACCTCGGGTACGCCGACCTGGGCGAGCTGTTCGCCGAGGCCGACTGGCGGGAGCGGGCCACCGCCCCCGGCGCGACGTACCCCGCCGCCGACGCCGACTTCGCACCGGTCGTGCCCCACCCGTCCAAGGTCGTCTGCGTCGGGCACAACTACACCGACCACATCAAGGAGATGGGCCGGGAGCTGCCCCGATACCCGACGCTGTTCCCGAAGTTCGCCGAGACCCTGCTGGGCGCGGGCGACGACATCGTCAAGCCGGCCGAGACCGACGCGCTCGACTGGGAGGTCGAGCTGGCCGTCGTGATCGGCAAGCGGGTGCGCCGCGCCGACGAGCAGCAGGCCGCCGACGCCATCGCCGGGTTCACCGTCATGAACGACATCTCGGCGCGCGACTGGCAGTTCCGCACCATCGAGTGGACCCAGGGCAAGATCTGGGAGGCCACCACCCCGGTCGGCCCCTATGTCGTCACCCCCGACGAGGTCGGCGGCGTCCGCCCCGCGCTCCAGGTGCGGACGGTCGTCGACGGGGAGGTCAGGCAGCGGGACGACACCGGCACGCTGCTGTTCGACCCGGTGTTCCTGGTGCGGTACATCTCCACGGTCATCACCCTGCGCCCCGGCGACATCATCGCCACCGGCACCCCGGCCGGCGTCGGCAACGCCCGCGACCCGAAGGTCTTCCTGCGCCCCGGCGACACCGTGGTCACCGAGATCTCCGGCCTGGGCGCCTGCGTGAACAAGGTGGTCGAGGCGTGACCGGGGCCGCCCGGGCCCTCGCCGACGCGCGCGGCTGGGCCCGCACGGGCACGCGGCTGTTCCTCGCCGCCGTGGCGGACCTGGACGAGGCCGCGCTCTCGGCCGACAGCCCGCTGCCCGGCTGGACCCGCAAGCACCTGGCCGCGCATGTCGCCGCGAACGCCGACGCGCTGTGCAACCTCGTGCACTGGGCGGCCACCGGCGAGGAACGGCCCATGTACGCCTCCGCCGGGGAACGCGCCGCCGGCATCGCCAAGGGCCCGACCCTGTCGGCCGAGGAGCTGCGCGGCTGGCTGACGGCCTCCGCGGCCCGGCTCGCCGAGGGCCTGGACGCGCTCGCCGACCAGCAGTGGCGCCACGAGGTCGTCACCGCCCAGGGCCGTACCGTCCCCGCCACCGAACTGCCGTGGATGCGCGCCCGCGAGGTGTGCGTGCACGCCGTCGACCTCGGTACCGGCGTCACCTTCGCCGAACTGCCCGACGGATTCCTGACCGCGCTGGTCGAAGAGGTCCGCGGCCGGCGCGGCCTGACCGCCCTGCCCGCCGGGCCGCTCCCGCAGCTCGCCGCCTGGCTGACCGGCCGCCCGCATTCGCTCGCCGACGCCCCCGGCCTCGGCCCGTGGCTCTGAGGAGTCGAGTCATGTCCCAACCTGACGTCGTCATGTCCCCTCCCGATGTCATCGTCGTCGGCGGCGGCCTCGGCGGCCTCGGCGCCGCCTTCGCACTGACCCGCCAGGGCCTGCGCGTCCGCCTGCTGGAGCGTGCCCCCGCCTTCGGCGAGGTCGGCGCCGGCATCCAGCTCGCGCCCAACTGCACCCGCATCCTGGACGATTACGGCCTGCTCGACGAGGCCGTACGGCTCGGCGTCGTCCCCGACTCCATGGTCATGCGCGACGCCGTCGACGGCACCGAGCTGACCCGGCTCGACCTGCGGGACCTGGAGAAGCGGTACGGCTACCCGTACCTGGTCATCCACCGCAGCGACCTGCACGGCCTGCTGCTGCGCGCGTGCGAACGCGTCGGCGTCGAGCTGGTCACGGACGCCACGGTGACCGCGTACGAGAACACCGGGGACGGCGCCCGGGTGACTCTCGCGGGCGGTGAGACCCATGCGGCCGGTGTGGTGATCGCGGCCGACGGCCTGCACTCCCTCGCCCGCGAGCTGCTCGTCGACGACGAGCCGGTCTCCTCGGCGTACGTCGCCTACCGCGGCACCGTGCCCGCCGCACTGCCGCGGGTGCGCTCCACCGACCTCGGCGAGGTCGTGGTCTACGTCGGCCCCTCCTGCCACTTCGTGCACTACGGCCTGCGCGGCGGCGAACTGCTCAACCAGGTCGCAGTGTTCGAGTCGCCCAAGGCGCTGGCCGGACGGGAGGACTGGGGCACACCCGACGAGCTCGACGCCGCCTTCGCCGGGACCTGCGACTTCGTCCGGGAGGGCCTGCCGTACATGTGGCGGGACAAGTGGTGGCGGATGTTCGACCGCGAGCCGGCCATGAACTGGGTCCATGGCCGGATCGCCCTGCTCGGCGACTCCGCGCACCCGCCGCTCCAGTACATCGCCCAGGGCGCGATCATGGCGATCGAGGACGGCTGGGTCCTCGGCGAACACATCGCCCGCAACCGCGCCGCCGACGGCACGGTCGACTGGGATCCCGCGCTCACCGCCTACCAGGCCGTCCGCCCCGAACACTGCCGCCGCGTGGTGACCACCTCCCGAAAGTGGGGCGAACTGTGGCACCTCGACGGCACCCCCCGCGAGCAGCGCAACGCCCTGCTGCGCGCCCGCGACCCCTACGACTACTCCTTCGTCGACTGGCTCTACGGCCCGACCGCGCTGACCCCCGACCAGGAACCGGAGATGTTCACACCGATCCCGCTGTCCTCGGAGATGTGACCACGACCCCGTGCCGCGGCGGCTCCGGGTTCCCCCGGCCCCGTGAGGTCCGGTGTTCCGTGAGAGGGTCTTGGGCGTGAGCGAGACACCACCGAACACCCTGCAATACCGCCTCGACGGGCCGGAAGAGGCCCCCGTACTGATTCTGGCTCCCTCACTGGGCACCACCTGGCACATGTGGGACCGGCAGATCCCGGAGCTGGCCAAGCAGTGGCGGATCTTCCGGTTCGATCTGCCCGGGCACGGCGGGGCGCCCGCGCATCCGGCCGGGTCCGTGGGGGAGTTGAGCGCCCGGCTGCTCGCGACCCTGGACTCGCTCGGTGTGCAGCGCTTCGGGTACGCGGGCTGCGCGCTGGGCGGCGCGATCGGGATCGAGCTGGCCCTGCGGCACCCCGAGCGGCTGGCCTCGCTGGCGCTGGTCGCGGCCTCGCCCCGGTTCGGGACGGCCGACGAGTTCCGGCAGCGCGGCGTGATCGTCCGCACCAACGGCCTGGACCCCATCGCCCGTACCTCGCCGGACCGCTGGTTCACCAGCGGGTTCTCGGCGGCGCAGCCCGCGATCACCGAGTGGGCGGTGCAGATGGTGCGCACCACGGACCCCGGCTGCTACATCGCCTCCTGCGAGGCCCTCGCCGCGTTCGACGTGCGGGCCGAGCTGGGCCGGGTCGCGGCGCCGACGCTGGTCCTGGTCGGCTCCGAGGACCAGGTCACCGGCCCGGCCGAGGCCCGCACGCTGGTCGCGGGCATCCGGGACGCGCGGCTCGCGGTCGTGCCCGGCGCCTCCCATCTGGTCCCGGTCGAGCAGCCGGCCGCCGTCACCGATCTGCTGGTCCACCACTTCGCCACGGCCTGGCAGCAGCCGTACGACACCGGCCAGCTCGCCCTGCCGGGGGCCCAGGTCGCGGCGCCGCCGCCGATGGTGCCGCCGCAGGCCGTGGTCCCGGTCGCGGAGATCGCCCCGCCGGCCGCCGCCGCGCCGCCCGCGGACCGGGCCGACCGGTACGAGACCGGGCTCAAGATCCGCCGCGAGGTGCTCGGTGACGCGCGCGTCGACCAGGAGCTGGCCGGGGCGGACGGGTTCTCCGGGGACTTCCAGGAGTTCGTCACGCGCTACGCCTGGGGCGAGATCTGGGACCGGCCCGGCCTGGACCGCCGTACCCGCAGCTGCATCACGCTCACCGCGCTGGTCGCGGGCGGCCACCTGGACGAACTCGCCTCCCACACCCGCGCCGCGCTGCGCAACGGCCTCACCCCCGACGAGATCCGCGAGATCCTCCTGCACACCTCCCTCTACTGCGGCCTCCCCGCCGCCACCAGCGCCTTCAAGGTGGCCCAGCGGATCATCCAGGAGGAGACGACCCCGGCGGAGTGAACGGGCCCCGAACGTCCGCAGCACGGGCGGGCTCCGCCCCCCAGGCATCCCCCCGCCCCCTCCGGCAGGATGGTGAGGCATGAAGCTCACCAAGAAGTCCCATGCCTGTGTCCGGGTGGAGAAGGACGGGCAGGTGCTCGTCATCGACCCCGGAGGGTTCAGTGAGGAGGACGCCGCGCTCGGGGCGGACGCGATCCTGGTGACGCACGAGCACGCGGACCACTTCGACGAGTCCCGGCTGCGGGCGGCGATGGAGGCCAACCCGGCCGCCCGGATCTGGACGCTGCGGTCCGTCGCGGAGAAGATCGCGGCGGCGTTCCCGGGCCGTGTGCACACCGTCGGGCACGGCGACGCCTTCACCGCCGCCGGCTTCGACGTACGCGTGCACGGCGAGCTGCACGCCGTGATCCACCCGGACATCCCGCGCATCACCAACGTCGGCTACCTCCTCGACGGCGGGAAGATCTTCCACCCCGGCGACGCCCTCACCGTCCCCGACCAGCCCGTGGAGACGCTGATGCTCCCGGTCATGGCCCCCTGGAACAAGATCTCCGAGGTGATCGACTACGTCCGCGAGGTGCGTCCGCGGCGCGCCTACGACATCCACGACGCCCTGCTCACCGACCTGGCCCGGCCGATCTACGACCACCAGATCGGCGCCCTCGGCGGCACCGACCACCAGCGGCTCGCCCCGGGGGCCTTCGCCCGCCTGTGAGGCGGGGCGGGGCGGGTTGTCGTACCCGCCAGGTAGGTTGTGAGACATGCGCATCGCGACCTGGAACGTGAACTCGATCACCGCCCGCCTCCCGCGCCTGCTGGCCTGGCTGGAGAGCAGCGGCACCGACGTGCTCTGCCTCCAGGAGGCCAAGGTCGCCGAGGGGCAGTTCCCGATCGAGCCGCTGCGCGAGCTGGGCTACGAGGCCGCGGTGCACGCCACCGGCCGGTGGAACGGCGTGGCGGTGCTCTCCCGCGTCGGCCTGGCGGACGTCGTCAAGGGACTGCCCGGCGACCCCGGGTACGAGGGCGTGACCGAGCCCCGCGCCATCTCCGCCACCTGCGGCCCCGTCCGCGTCTGGTCGGTGTACGTGCCCAACGGCCGCGAGGTCGACCACCCGCACTACGCGTACAAGCTCCAGTGGTTCGAGGCCCTGCGCGCCGCCGTCCTCGGCGACGCCCAGGGCAGCCGCCCCTTCGCCGTCCTCGGTGACTACAACGTGGCGCCGACCGACGACGACGTCTACGACCGTGCCGCCTTCGAGGGCGCCACCCATGTCACCCCCGCCGAGCGCGCCGCCCTCACCGCCCTGCGCGAGTCCGGCCTCGACGACGTCGTACCGCGCCCGCTCAAGTACGACCACCCGTTCACCTACTGGGACTACCGCCAGCTCTGCTTCCCCAAGAACCGCGGCATGCGCATCGACCTGGTGTACGGCAACGCGGCCTTCGCCGGGGCCGTCAAGGACGCCTACGTCGACCGCGAGGAGCGCAAGGGCAAGGGCGCCTCCGATCACGCGCCCGTGGTGGTCGACCTCGACGTGTGATGCCACGCTGGGTCCATGAACCTTCCGTTCCTGGGCCCACGGCACAAGAAGCACCCCGCGCTGCCCGCCGACCCCGAGTCGGTGGCCGCGCTGCTGTCCGAGTGCGATCTGCTGCGTGCCCAGGCGGCCCGGGGCGGCGTCCGCCTGGACGACACCCCGGCCTCCCTGGAGGCCCTGGACCAGATGGTCCCGCGCTGGCGCGACGACGCCGAGACGCTGCCCTGGCTCGGCCATGACGCCGGGCTGTACCTGGGCACCGTCGTGGTGCGCACCGTACCCGGCGCCGCCTGGCGGATCAGCGCCGGCGGCGAGCCCGTGCTGCGCCTCGCCTCAGGCCGCGAGGTGGAGGTGGTGGACGCGGGCCGCCAGTGGGCCGCGACCGGCGTGCCCGAGCTGTCCCAGCTGTACGCGGAGATCGCCGAGGTCTGAACCGGTCCGGACTCCCGGCGGCCCCGGAGCCACGTCCTCCCCAACACGGCCTTAAATACGGCTAATGCCGGAAAGGTGCGTGTCGCCTCCCGACTCCCCGGCCCGGCTGGATAGTTTGCGGCAACCACCACCCAGCGGAGAGTGGAGTAGGGCTGCGTATGGCCGTCGATCCGTTGATCGAACCGAGGAACGGCGACTGGAAGAAGGCGTACCAGGCAACGCGCACCGGCCGGTTCACCCGGCGCCCCGTCAATCCCCGTCCGTCACACCCCTTCGCGGCCCACCCGTTACCGGGGCCCGCGGACGCGTTCGGTAACCGGCCCCGGCGACTGCCCGCGGGCCCTACCCCCATGCCGGGAACCCGGGCCCCCGACGTCTCGACTACGATGGTGCGTTCCGCCCCGTGGTGAGGTGATCAAGCCCCGCCGCACCGGGATGGAGACACTGCCGCCGGGCGGGGACCCCATGGCCCCCGCACCGTGAGAGGGGCGGCAGTTCACACGGGCCAGGCTCGTCCGGCGGCAGCCGGAGATCACTGCTCGCACGGGCGAGGAGAAGGTCAGCTGCGCCGGACGAGTTGCGCTCGACGGGCCGTCACCGCCCCGCCTCATGCGGAACTCGCGGGCTCCGGCTCGGGTTCCGGCAGCGGAGTGCGCGCCGCTCGGGTCACATCCGCCACCAGCTCCACCACGTCCGGCCCGTACGCCTGCGAGTTGAGGACCTTCAGCAGGAGGACGAACGTGCCGTCGCCGTACCTGCGCGCCAACCGCTCGTGATGGCGGGCCAGATAGCGGGTCGCGGCCTGGTTGGTGATCGCGCGCTGGCCGCAGAACAGGAACACCGGACGGGCCCGGCCCCCGGTGGTGACCCGCGCGAGCAGCACGTACTCCGACACGCCCCGCTCCATCCGGTACACCTCCCCGCCGATGCGGAACGTGCCCCGCTCGGCGACCGGTTCGGGGTCGGTGGTGATCCGCAGCCCGGGCAGCATCGCCGACAGATGCGCGGCCGTACGGCGGTTCGAGGCGGGCCCGCCCACACAGAACTCGGTGCGTTCGCCGAAGCCCTGGCGGACCGTGTCCTGGGTGGCCACCTCGGCGTGCGCCCCGCACTCCTTGATGAGCGCGGACAGCTCCAGCAGCGCGAACACGTCGTAGCGGTGCACCGCGGGCTCGGTCGCGGCCGGGTCCCGGTTGACGACGAGCAGCGACTCGGCATGCTCCGGCAGCCCGAAGAAGGCCCGCTCGCGCCGGAGTCTGCGGCGCCACAGACCGGTGCGGGCCAGCCAGCCCAAGGAGGCGGAGATGGCGGTCGCCACCAGGCCCAGGACGATGTTGCGCACGTCGTCGTTCATGGCCGCGCATGGTAGCGGGCCAGGGTGCCCTGGACGTACCGGTGTTCGAACTGTGTCGGTCGTGTGGCGAGCGGCCCGGGCCTACTGTCGTTAGAGTGACAATCTGGCTACGCTGCGCTGACTGTCCCGACGGGAGGTACGGATGGGTCGTCCAGGCACGCGGAGACTGGCGGTTCTGACGGTGGTCTCGGCCGCCGTGGTGACGGTGGGGGCCGCGGCACCGCCGCCCGCCCCGAGGGCGAGCGAGCCGGCCGCCAAGCAGGCGGTGGCCGTGGGCTACGGCGGTGCCGTCGCCAGCGTCGACAAGGACGCCACCGCCGCCGGTATCGAGGTCCTCAGGCACGGCGGCAACGCGGTGGACGCCGCCGTCGCCACCGCCGCCGCGCTCGGCGTCACCGAGCCCTACTCGTCCGGCGTCGGCGGGGGCGGCTACTTCGTCTACTACGACGCGCGGACCCGCACGGTCCACACCATCGACGGCCGCGAGACGGCACCGCGGTCCGCCGACTCCGACCTGTTCGTGGAGAACGGCAAACCGCTCTCCTTCGACGACGCCGTCAGCAGCGGACTCAGCGTCGGCACCCCGGGCACCCCCGCCACCTGGCAGACCGCCCTCGACCAGTGGGGCAGCCGTAAGCTCGGCAGCGTCCTGGAACCGGCCGAGCGGCTCGCCCGTGACGGCTTCACCGTGGACGACACCTTCCGCTCGCAGACCGCCGACAACGAGACCCGGTTTCGCTACTTCCCGGACACCGCCCGGCTGTTCCTGCCCGGCGGCAGGCCGCCCGCGGTCGGCTCGACCTTCAAGAACCCCGAACTCGCCAAGACCTACGAGGAGTTGGCGAAGAAAGGGATGGGGGCGATTTATCACGGTGACATAGGCGACGACATCGTCAGGACCGTCGAGCACCCGCCCGTGGACCCGGCCTCCGGCTGGAACGCCCGCCCCGGCAAGCTCGCCGAGAAGGACCTCGCCGTCTACCGCGCCAAGCTCCAGGCACCCACCAGGACGGCGTACCGGGGTCTGAACGTCTACTCCATCGCCCCGTCCTCCTCGGGCGGCACCACGGTCGGCGAGGCGCTCAACATCCTGGAGAGCTCCGACCTGTCGAAGATGAGCGAGGCGCAGTACCTGCACCACTTCATCGAGGCCAGCCGGATCGCCTTCGCCGACCGCGGCCGCTGGGTCGGCGACCCCGCCTACGAGAAGGTCCCCACCCGCCAGTTGCTCGCGCAGCGGTTCGCCGACTCGCGGGCCTGCCTGATCAAGGACGACGCGGTCCTCACCAGCCCGCTCGCCCCCGGCGACCCGTACCACCCGAAGGACTGCGCCAGGGGCGGCAAGGCGGCGCCGACGACGTACGAGGGCCAGAACACCACCCATCTCACGGTCGCCGACAAGTGGGGGAACGTCGTCTCCTACACCCTCACCATCGAGCAGACCGGCGGCAGCGCGATGACCGTGCCCGGCCGGGGCTTCCTGCTCAACAACGAGCTGACGGACTTCTCCTTCACCCCGGCGAGCCCGTCCGTGCCCGACCCGAACCTGCCCGGTCCGGGCAAGCGGCCGCGCTCCTCCATCTCCCCGGCGATCGTCCTCGACGGCGGCAACAGGCCGGTGGTGGCGCTGGGTTCGCCCGGTGGCGCGACCATCATCACCACCGTGCTCCAGACCCTGACCGAGTTCCTCGACCGGCGGCTGCCGCTGGTCGACGCGATCGCCGCGCCCCGCGCCAGCCAGCGCAACGCGGCCCGGACGGAACTCGAACCCGCCCTGTACAACAGCCCGTTGAGACAGCAACTGGAGGCCATCGGCCACCACTTCACCCTCAACCCGGAGATCGGCGCCGCGACCGGGGTGCAGCGGCTGCCGGACGGCAAGTGGCTCGCCGCGGCCGAGAAGGTACGACGCGGCGGGGGCTCGGCGATGGTGGTGGACCCGGCCCCGTAGCCGCCGGGCGCACGACATGCGCGAGGGTGCCGGAGGCGGCTCGCCTCCGGCACCCTCGCGTACGGGTCTCATCCGGCGGGCGGGGCCTGCGCGGCCTCGGGCGCCTCGGGTGTGCGGAAGTCCAGCCGCCCGTCCCTGACGTCCACGGTGACCCGGCCGCCCGCGGAGACCGTGCCGTTCAGCAGCAGCCGAGACAGCCGGTTGTCCACCTCGCGCTGGATGGTGCGGCGCAACGGCCGGGCGCCGTACTCCGGTTGGTAGCCGCGCTCGGCGATCCAGTCGACCGCCGCGTCCGTGAACTCCACCGCGACGCCCTGCCCGTCCAGCAGCCGCCGGGTGCTCTCCAGCAACAGGTCGGTGATCTGCCGCAGTTGCTCGCCGGTGAGCTGCCGGAAGACCACGATCTCGTCGATGCGGTTGAGGAACTCGGGCCGGAAGTGCTCGCGCAGCGGCCGCATGATCTGCTCCCGCCGCGCCTCCTCGTCGGCCTCCGCGCCGCCGGGACCGAAACCGATCCCGGCGCCGCGCCGGGTGATCGCCTCGGAGCCGAGGTTGCTGGTCATCACGATGACCGTGTTGGTGAAGTCGACCGTGCGGCCCTGGGAGTCGGTGAGCCGGCCGTCGTCCAGCACCTGGAGCAGGATGTTGAAGACGTCCGGATGCGCCTTCTCCACCTCGTCGAGCAGCAGCAGCGAGTACGGGTGCCGGCGCACCACCTCGGTGAGCTGTCCCGCCTCCTCGTGGCCGACATAGCCGGGCGGGGCGCCGACCAGCCGGGAGACGGTGTGCCGCTCCTGGTACTCGCTCATGTCGAGGCGGACCATGCGGTCCTCGCTGCCGAACAGCGCCTCGGCGAGCGCGCGGGCCAGCTCGGTCTTGCCGACCCCGGTCGGGCCGAGGAAGAGGAAGCTGCCGATCGGCCGGGAGGGGCTGGCGAGCCCGGCGCGCGAACGCAGCACCGCCTCGGCGACCACCGCGACGGCCTCCTCCTGGCCGACGACCCGCTGATGCAGATGCTCCTCAAGACCGAGCAGCCGCTCCTTCTCCTCCTGGGTGAGCCGGCTGACCGGGATGCCGGTCTGCCGCGAGACCACCTCGGCGATGGACTCCGCGGTCACCTCCAGCTGCCCCTCGTCGGCCTGCTCGCCCCCGCTGGCCTCGGCGATGCTCCCCTTCAGCTCCGCGATCCGGTCGCGCAGCTGCTTGGCCTGCTCGTAGTCCTCGTCGGCGACCGCCTGGTCCTTGTCCCGGACCAGCTGGTCCACCTCGCGCTCCATCGCCCGCACATCGGTGCCCTTGGTGCGGGCGCCGAGCCGGACCCGGGCGCCCGCCTGGTCGATCAGGTCGATCGCCTTGTCCGGCAGCCGCCGGTCGGTGAGATACCGGTCGGACAGCTCCACGGCGGCGACCAACGCCTCGTCGGAGTAGCGGACCTGGTGGTGCGCCTCGTAGCGGTCGCGCAGCCCGCGCAGGATCTCGATGGTGTCCTGGACGGTCGGCTCGGGCACCAGCACCGGCTGGAAGCGGCGGGCGAGCGCCGCGTCCTTCTCGATCCTGCGGAACTCCTCCAGGGTGGTCGCGCCCACGATGTGCAGCTCGCCCCGGGCCAGCGCGGGCTTGAGGATGTTGCCCGCGTCCAGCGCGCCGCCCTCGCCGCCGGAGCCCGCGCCGACGACGGTGTGCAGCTCGTCGATGAACACGATCAGCCGGTCGGAGTTGGCGCGGATCTCCTCCACGATGTTGTTCAGGCGCTCCTCGAAGTCGCCCCGGTAGCGGGTGCCGGCCACCACTCCGGTCAGATCCAGGGCGACCACCCGCCGCCCGGCCAGCTGGTCCGGCACGTCCCCGTCGGCGATCCGCTGCGCGAGGCCCTCCACGATGGCCGTCTTGCCCACGCCCGCGTCGCCGATCAGCACGGGGTTGTTCTTGCCGCGCCGGGACAGCACCTCGACGGTCTGCTCGATCTCGGTGTCCCGGCCGATCACCGGGTCGACCCGGCCCTCCCGGGCCAGCTCGGTCAGATCACGGCCGTACTTGTCCAGCGTGGGCGTGCCGGTGGACCGCTGCCGCTCCACCCGGACCTGGCCGGTGCCCTCCGGCGGCTCCGGCGGCAGCGCGCTCGCCGGGAAGCGGGCCGCGTGCAGGATGTGCCCCGCCGCCGAGTCCGGATTGGAGGCCAGCGCGCTGAGCACATGCTCGGGGCCGATGTAGCCCGCGCCGCTGGAGCGGGCCATGTCGTGCGCGTCCAGCAGGGCCCGCTTCACCGCGGGGGTCAGGGACAGCGAGGTCGGCGGGGGCACCTCGCCCGGCGGGTGCGCGACCGGGCCCGCCCGGTCGTCGATCTCGGTGGCGAGCGAGTCCGGATCGGCCCCGGCCCGGGTCAGCAGGCTCCGCGTGGGCTCGGCGGAGACGGCCGCGCGCAGCAGATGCTGGGTGTCCAGGTCCCGGCTGCCGTGCTCGGCCGCGTACTGCGCCGCCCCTTTGACCAGCTCCCGCGCCGGCTGGCTGAGCAGCCGGCCGATGTCGATGTGCCGCGGGCCGGGCGTGCCGCCGGTGCCACCGGCGGCACCGCTGAAGAAGCGGGCGAGGAATTCGCCGAAGGGGTCAGGAGGGTAGCCGTTGGTCATGGCGATGCTTTCCTTCGCTGACGGTGGCTCCGCCGGGTAACCCGGAGTGGGGCTGCTCATGCCCACGATGGCATGAAGTAGGGGGGTGGGCATGTTCGCCCGGGCGGGGGAACGGGCGCCCCTCAGGCGGGGACGCGCGCCGTGAGGATCCGGGGACCCCGCTCCGTGACGGCCACCGTGTGTTCCGCGTGGGCCGCGCGGGAGCCGTCGCTCGTGCGCAGGGTCCAGCCGTCGGGGGCCTCGTGGTAGTCGTCCCGGCCGCCGCCGATCAGCATCGGCTCGATCGCCAGGACCAGGCCGGGGCGGAGCGGGAAGCCGCGGCCGGGTCGGCCCTCGTTCGGGACCCCGGGGTCCTCGTGCATACGGCGGCCGATGCCATGGCCGCCGAAGTCCTGCGGGACGCCGTAGCCCGCCGTACGGCAGACCCGGCCGACGGCGTGGGCGATGTCGCCGATCCGGTTGCCGACCACGGCCGCCGCGATGCCGGCCGCCAGCGCCAGCTCGGCGGTCTCGACCAGCCGTACGTCCTCGGGGCGGGCGCGGCCCACCACGAAGCTGATCGCCGAGTCCCCGGCCCAGCCGTCCAGCAGGGCCCCGCAGTCGATGGAGACCAGATCGCCGTCGCGCAGCCGGTACCCGGTGGGGATGCCGTGCACGATCGCGTCGTTGACCGAGGCGCAGATCACCGCGGGGAAGGGGGTCGGGGCGAAGGAGGGGCGGTACCCGAGGAAGGGCGAGGTCGCCCCAGCCGCCCGCAGCACCTCCCGCGCCACCTCGTCGAGCTCCAGCAGCGAGACCCCCACGTCCGCGGCCTTGCGTACGGCACTCAGGGCCTGCCCGACGACCTGGCCCGCGGCATGCATCGCGTCGATGGACGCGTCCGTCTTCAGTTCCACCATGCCAATTACTATACCGGTATTTGTATTGGGGATGGCGGCGGGGGCGGGTGCGGGGGCCGGGGGCGTTCCGGGCGGGCGGTATTTGAATGGGGGAGTGCGGCGGGCACAATGGACGCATGGTGCGCACCCCCCTCACCCCCGAAGAGCACGAACGCGGCGAGCGGCTCGGGCGGCTGCTGCGCGAGGCGCGCGGTGACCGCAGCATGGTCGAGGTCGCCGCCGCGGCGGGCGTCTCCGCCGAGACCCTCCGCAAGATCGAGACCGGCCGCGCCCCGACCCCGGCCTTCTTCACGGTGGCCGCGCTGGCGAGATCGCTCGGCCTGTCGATGGACGTGCTGGCGGCGCACTGCACCCCGATGACCGTCTGAGGAGCGGCCACCCCCCGCTCACCCACCGGAGTGTGAATCGCCCTCGCCTCAGCGGGTTGGTGACGATGGTCTTGGCAAGGCGGTCCCGGAGGCTTACGTTCGTGCCTCTACGGTCTGCTCTACGGGCGTAGAGGCTCTGACGTCATGTCGAAGGAGCAGCTCATGGCCAACGTCGTCCGCGCCGCGCTGGTCCAGGCCACCTGGACCGGCGACACCGAGTCCATGGTGGCGAAGCACGAGGAGCATGCCCGGGAGGCGGCCCGGCGGGGCGCGCGGATCATCGGGTTCCAGGAGGTGTTCAACGCCCCCTACTTCTGCCAGGTCCAGGACCGTGAGCACTTCCGGTGGGCCGAGCCGGTGCCCGACGGGCCGACCGTACGGCGGATGCGGGAGCTCGCGCGGGAGACCGGGATGGCGATCGTCGCCCCGGTGTTCGAGATCGAGCAGCCCGGGTTCTACTACAACACCGCCGCCGTGATCGACGCCGACGGCGGCTACCTCGGCAAGTACCGCAAGCACCACATCCCCCAGGTCGAGGGCTTCTGGGAGAAGTACTACTTCCGCCCCGGCAACCAGGGCTGGCCCGTCTTCGACACCGCCGTCGGCAAGGTCGGCGTCTACATCTGCTACGACCGCCACTTCCCCGAGGGCTGGCGGCAACTCGGCCTCGGCGGCGCCCAGTTGGTCTACAACCCCTCGGCCACCCACCGGAGCCTGTCCGCCCACCTGTGGCAGCTGGAGCAGCCCGCCGCGGCCGTCGCCAACGAGTACTTCGTCGCCGCCATCAACCGGGTGGGACAGGAGGAGTACGGGACCAACGACTTCTACGGCACGTCGTATTTCGTGGACCCGCGCGGCCGGTTCGTCGGCGAGGTCGCGGGCGACAAGGCCGAGGAACTCCTCGTCCGCGACCTGGACCTCGCACTCATCGACGACGTACGGCAGCAGTGGGCCTTCTACCGCGACCGCCGTCCCGACGCCTACGAAGGGCTGGTGCAGCCGTGAGCGACCTCTACTCCCGCCACCGCAGGGTGATGCCCGACTGGCTCGCCCTCTACTACGACGACCCGATCGAGATCACCCACGGCGAGGGCCGCCATGTCTGGGACTCCGACGGCAACCGCTACCTGGACTTCTTCGGCGGCATCCTCACCACCATGACCGCGCACGCGCTGCCCGAGGTCACCAAGGCGGTCAGCGAGCAGGCCGGGCGCATCCTGCACTCCTCGACCCTCTACCTCAACCGCCCGATGGTGGAACTCGCCGAGCGCATCGCCCAGGTGAGCGGCATCCCCGACGCCCGTGTCTTCTTCACCACCTCCGGCACCGAGGCCAACGACACCGCCCTGCTGCTCGCCACCACCTACCGGCGCACCAACACCGTCCTGGCCATGCGCAACAGCTACCACGGCCGCTCCTTCTCCACCGTCGGCATCACCGGCAACCGCAGCTGGTCCCCGACCTCGCTGTCCCCGCTCCAGACCCTGTACGTGCACGGCGGCGTCCGCACCCGGGGCCCCTTCGCGCACCTGGACGACCGCGCCTTCACCGACGCCTGCGTCGCCGACCTGCGGGACGTCCTCGGCCACACCCGGCCCCCGGCCGCGCTGATCGCCGAACCCGTCCAGGGCGTCGGCGGGTTCACCTCACCGCCCGACGGCCTGTACGCCGACTTCCACGACGTGCTCAAGGAACGCGGCATCCTGTGGATCTCCGACGAGGTGCAGACCGGCTGGGGCCGCACCGGCGACCACTTCTGGGGCTGGGGAGCGCACGCCGCGAGCGGCCCGCCGGACATCGTCACCTTCGCCAAGGGCATCGGCAACGGCGCCTCCATCGGCGGTGTCATCGCCCGCGCCGAACTGATGAACTGCCTGGACGCCAACAGCATCTCCACCTTCGGCGGCACCCAGCTCACCATGGCCGCCGGACTCGCCAACCTCGCCTACCTCCTCGACCACGACCTCCAGGGCAACGCCCGCCGGGTCGGCGGCCTGCTCATCGAGCGGCTGCGGGCCGTCGCCGCCCAGCTGCCGGGGGTGCGCGAGGTCCGCGGCCGCGGCCTGATGATCGGCATCGAGCTGGCGAAGCCGGGCACCGACGACGCCGACCCGCAGGCGGCCTCCGCCGTCCTGGAGGCGGCCCGCGCCGGGGGCCTGCTCATCGGCAAGGGCGGCGGCCACGACACCAGCGCCCTGCGCGTCGCCCCGCCGCTGTCGCTGACCGTCGCGGAGGCCGAGGAGGGCGCCGCCGTCCTGGAAGAAGCGCTCAGGAGCGCGTACTCGTAACAAACACGTACTACACCAAGGGGACACCTGGCACTGCCGAGCAAGGGGATACGGCCATGACCACCACCTCCGCCTCCCGTCCCGCCGCCCCGCCGGAACCCGCCCTCTCCGTGCGCCAGGTGCTCACGCTGGAGCGGGTGCTGGCCGGGGAACCCGAGGTGGTGGCCGGAGCCGACGGGCTCGACCGGGCGGTGCGCTGGGTGCATGTCGCCGAGGCCGCCGACGTGGGCGTGATGCTCACCGGCGGCGAGATGGTGCTCACCACCGGCGTGCTCCTCGCCGGTGACGAGAGCCGGCAGGCCGAGTACATCCGCTCCCTGCACCGCGCCGAGGCCGCCGCCGTGGTCCTCGGCCTCGGCCGGGCCTTCCCCGCCCCGCCCGAGGTGATGCGCCGCGCCGCCGAACGCTGCGGCCTCCCCCTGGTCGTGCTGCACCGCCCCTTCCCCTTCGCCGAGCTGACCGAGGAGGTGCAGTCCCGGCTGGTACGGCGCAAGTTCGCGGCCGTCAGCCTGTCCGAGGCGGTCCGCACCGACCTCACCGCGCTGATCACGGCCGGCGCCCCGCTCCAGCGGCTGCTCGACGAGATCGCCCGGCACAGCGCCTGCCCCGTCGTCCTCACCAACCTCGCCCATCGCGTCCTCGCCACGGCGGGGGAGCGCTCCGCCGTGGACGATGTGCTGCGCGACTGGGAGCGGGTCGCCCGGCAGGCCGGCGGCGGCGCCCTGGACGCCTGGATCAGCGCCGAACTGGGCGGCCGCGGCGAACACTGGGGCAGGCTGCTGCTGTGCGGCTACCGGGGCGAGCCGGCCACCGGACGGCTGCTCGCCGACCGCGCCGCCGAGGCCCTGGTGCTGCACCGCATGCTCGGCGGCTCCGCGCTGAGCTGGGAGGAGCAGTCCGCGCAGAGCCTGCTGACCGACCTCGTCTCCGGGGTCGTACCGGCCCGCCAACTGCTGCCGCGCGCCCGCGCCGCCGGGCTCCCGGTCAATCTGCGCACCTTCGTGCCGCTCGTCGTGCCGGGCGCCGAACCCGCCGTACTGGACCGGCTGTTGCGGGTGCTGGGCCTGTCCGGGCTCGCCGCCGAGCTGGCCGACGGGGTCACCGCCGTCCTGCTCAGCCTGCCGCGCGACCGGCCCGCCGACGCCCTCACCGCGCTCTTCGCGGCCCGGCTGCGGGAGGCAACCGGGCGGCGGGACGCCCTGGTCGCCGCCGCCGACCCGCGCACCGGCTGGGACGAGGTGCCTGCGGGACTGCGCGAGGCCCGCCATGTCGCCGACGCCGTCGCCGGCTCCGCCGCCGCCCTCGGGCTGCCCGCCGTCGTCCGCCTCAAGGACGTCCATCTACGGGGACTCGTACGGCTGTTGCGGGAGAACCCGGATGTGCAGTCGTTCGCGGAGCGGGAGTTGGACGGGCTGCTGCGCACGGCCGAGCCCGAGCTGCTCGAAGTGCTGCGCACCTACCTCGCCACCGGCCGCAACAAATCCCGTACCGCCCAGCTCCACCATGTCTCCCGGCCCGCGCTCTACCGCCGTCTGGAGGCCATACAGGGCCGCCTCGGGGTCGACCTGGACGACTTCGAACAGGCGGCCTCCGTGCACATCGCGCTGCTCGCGCATGACGCGCAACAACGCTGAAACCTGTGACCACCTGGGAAAACGGCGGTGAAACATGGGCCCGCGCAGACATGACACGGTGGCACGCGAAGCGGCCGGGGACGTGACACGCTGCCCGTCGAACCCGGCCCGTCCGCTTCCTAGGCTCACCGCACACCCCGCTACCGGAGGTCCCGATGAGCCGAGTGATCCGTGCCGCCCTCTTCCAGACCGCCTGGACCGGCGACAAGGAATCCATGATCCAGGTCCACGAGCAGGCGGTTCGCGACGCGGCCGCGCAGGGCGCCCAAGTCCTGTGCTTCCAGGAGCTGTTCTACGGACCCTACTTCTGCCAGGTCCAGGACAAGGCGTTCTACGACTACGCCGAGCGGATCCCCGAGGGTCCGATCGTCCAGCGCTTCCAGTCCCTCGCCCGCGCCCTCGGCATCGTGCTGATCCTGCCGATGTACGAGGAGGAACAGCCGGGCGTCCTCTACAACACCGCCGCCGTGATCGACGCGGACGGCAGCTACCTCGGCAAGTACCGCAAGACCCACATCCCCCAAGTGCAGGGATTCTGGGAGAAGTTCTACTTCCGCCCGGGCAACAGCGGCTGGCCGGTCTTCGACACCGCCGTCGGCAGGATCGGCGTCTACATCTGCTACGACCGCCACTTCCCGGAGGGCTGGCGGGCGCTCGGCCTCGAAGGCGCCGAGATCGTCTTCAACCCCTCCGCCACCTCCCGGGGCCTGTCCAAGTACCTGTGGCAGCTGGAGCAGCCGGCCGCGGCCGTCGCCAACGAGTACTTCGTCGGCGCGATCAACCGGGTCGGCGTGGAGGACCTGGGCGACAACGACTTCTACGGCACCACCTACTTCGTGGACCCCGAGGCCCAGTACGTCGGCGAGGTCGCGAGCGACAAGGAGCCCGAACTGGTCGTCCGCGACCTGGACATGGCCAAACTCCGCGAGGTCCGCGACCGCTGGCAGTTCTACAGGGACCGCACGCCGGGCGCATACGGCCCTCTGACGGCCCCGTAAAAACGCCGCCCGTGTGAAGCGCGCCCCGAAAGGGGCGCGGGGAACTGCGCGACCAGCCACAACGTACCCGCAGCCGACACCGAGAGGGGACCAATGCCCGGCCGAAAAATCATCCGCGGTGGTCTCGTCGTCACCGCATCCGACGAGATCCACGCCGACGTCCTCATCGAGGACGGCCGCATCGCCGCCCTCGCGGCATCCGGCACCCCCGCCGCCGCCGCGCTCGGCGCCGGGCAGACCATCGACGCCACCGGAAAGTACGTCATCCCCGGCGGCGTCGACGGCCACACCCACATGGAGATGCCCTTCGGCGGCACCTACGCCTGCGACACCTTCGAGACCGGTACCCGCGCCGCCGCCTGGGGCGGTACGACCACGATCGTGGACTTCGCCATCCAGAGCGTCGGCCACACCTTGCGCGAGGGCCTGGACGCCTGGCACCAGAAGGCCGAGGGCAACTGCGCCATCGACTACGCCTTCCACATGATCGTCTCCGATGTGCGCGAGGAGACGCTCAAGGAGATGGATCTGCTGGTCGAGGAGGGCGTGACCTCCTTCAAGCAGTTCATGGCCTACCCCGGGGTGTTCTACTCCGACGACGGCCAGATCCTGCGCGCCATGCAGCGCGCCGCCGCCAACGGCGGCCTGATCATGATGCACGCCGAGAACGGCATCGCCATCGACGTCCTGGTCGAACAGGCCCTCGCCCGCGGCGAGACCGACCCGCGCTACCACGGCGAGGTCCGCAGGGCCCTGCTGGAGGCCGAGGCCACCCACCGGGCCATCCGGCTCGCCCAGGTCGCGGGCGCGCCGCTGTACGTCGTCCATGTCTCGGCCGCCGAGGCGCTCGCCGAGCTGACCCGGGCCCGCGACGACGGCCTGAACGTGTTCGGCGAGACCTGCCCGCAGTACCTGTTCCTGTCCACCGACAACCTCGCCGAGCCGGACTTCGAGGGCGCCAAGTACGTGTGCTCGACGCCCCTGCGGCCACGGGAGCACCAGGCGGCGCTCTGGCGGGGGCTGCGCACCAACGACCTCCAGGTGGTCTCCACCGACCACTGCCCGTTCTGCTTCAGCGGGCAGAAGGAGCTGGGCCGCGGCGACTTCTCCAAGATCCCCAACGGGATGCCGGGCGTGGAGAACCGCATGGACCTCCTCCACCAGGCCGTGCTGGACGGGCACATCTCCCGCCGCCGCTGGATCGAGATCGCCTGCGCCACCCCGGCGCGGATGTTCGGCCTGTACCCGAAGAAGGGCACCATCGCCCCGGGCGCCGACGCCGACGTGGTGATCTACGACCCCCACGCCGAGCAGGTGATCTCCGCCGAGACGCATCACATGAACGTCGACTACTCGGCGTACGAGGGCAGGCGGATCACCGGCCGGGTGGAGACGGTCCTCTCGCGCGGCGAGACCGTCATCGACCGGCGGGAGTACACCGGGCACGCCGGACACGGCGTCTACACCCCGCGCTCCACCTGCCAGTACCTCAACTAGGAGCAGCGCCCATGGACTTTGGACTCGTCCTCCAGACCGACCCGCCGGCCTCCCGTGTCATCGACCTCATGCGGCGGGCCGAGCACAACGGCTTCAGCCACGGCTGGACCTTCGACTCCGCCGTGCTGTGGCAGGAGCCGTTCGTGATCTACAGCCAGATCCTGGCGCGGACGGAACGGCTCACCGTCGGACCGATGGTCACCAACCCGTCCACCCGCACCCCGGAGGTCACCGCCTCCACCTTCGCCACCCTCAACGACATGTTCGGCAACCGCACGGTGTGCGGCATCGGCCGCGGCGACTCCGCGATGCGCGTCGCGGGCCGCAGGCCCAACACCCTCGCCCGCATAAGCGAGGCCGTCAAGGTGATCCGCGCCCTCGGCCGGGGCGACTCCGCCGACCTCGGCGGCGGCGCGGTCGTCAAGTTCCCCTGGGTCAGGCCCGGCGCCGAACTCCCCGTGTGGATGGCCGCGTACGGCCCCAAGGCGCTGAAGATGACCGGCGAGGAGGCCGACGGCTTCATCCTCCAGCTGGCCGACCTCTACCTCACCGAGTACATGGTGAGGGCCGTCAAGGACGCGGCGCGGGCGGCGGGGCGCGATCCCGGCGAGGTCAGCATCTGCGTGGCGGCACCGGCGTACGTCACCGCCGACGACTCGCCCGAGGCCCTCGCCCACGCCCGTGACCAGTGCCGCTGGTTCGGCGGCATGGTCGGCAACCACGTGGCCGACCTGGTCTCCAAGTACGGCGAGCACTCCGCCCAGGTCCCGGCGGAACTCACCGAGTACATCAAGTCCCGGCAGGGCTACGACTACGCCCACCACGGGCGCAGCGGCAACCCCGACACCGAGTTCGTGCCCGACGAGATCGTGGACCGCTTCTGCCTCATCGGCCCGCCCGAGCGGCACATCGAGAAGCTGACCGCGCTGCGCGCCCTGGGCGTCGACCAGTTCGCGCTGTACGACATGCACGACGCGCAGGAGGCCACCATCGACGCCTACGGCAGCCAGGTGATCCCCGCCGTCAACTCCTAGCCCCGACAGCCCCGTTCACTCTCCCTCCCGGTCCCTTCTGGTCCCTTCCGGTCCCTTCGGGGGGCCGCCCCAACCCCCCACCCCTGGTCACCCCTCCCCGCCTCCCCGCGGGGAGGGGCTGGTGCCCGCGACGGCCTTCGCCGACCCACCTCGCTCCCGATTGGGGCCCGCCCATGACCGACACCGCTCCCACGCACATACCACCCTCGGCCCAAGTCACCCTCGCCGACGGCCGGGTGGAGATCGCCCCCGGCGCTCCCCGGCCCAGCGGCCGCTACGCCAACGAGGACCTGCTGCCGGTCCCGGCCGCCCGGCGCACCTGGACGACGTACAACTTCTCCGCGCTGTGGGTCGGCATGGCCCACAACACCGCCTCCTGGACGCTGGCCTCCGGTCTGATCGCCGTCGGCATGGACTGGAAGCAGGCGGTGTTCACCATCGCCGTCGCCAACCTGGTCGTCCTGGTGCCGATGCTGCTGACCGGGCACGCCGGACCGAAGTACGGCATCCCCTTCCCGGTCTTCGCCCGCGCCTCCTTCGGGGTGCGCGGCGCCAATCTGCCCGCCGTCGTACGGGCGTTGGTGGCCTGCGGCTGGTTCGGCATCCAGACCTGGATCGGCGGCGAGGCCATCTACTTCCTCGCCGGGAAACTGATCGGCGACGGCTGGTCGGACGCGGCGCACATCGGCGGCTACGCCTGGACCATGTGGCTGTCGTTCGCCCTCTTCTGGGCGCTCCAGGTCGCCATCATCCACCGGGGGATGGAGACCATCCGCCGCTTCGAGAACTGGGCCGCGCCGTTCGTGCTGGTCGGCGCCTTCGTGATGCTGGGGTGGATGGCGTCGAAGGCGGGCGGGGTCGGGCCGCTGTTCGATCAGCCGTCCACGCTCGGCTGGGGCGGCGGGTTCTGGAAGCTGTTCTGGCCCTCCCTGATGGGCATGATCGGCTTCTGGTCCACGCTGTCCCTGAACATCCCGGACTTCACCCGCTACGGGCGCAGCCAGAAGGCCCAGACCTGGGGCCAGGCGCTCGGTCTGCCCACCACGATGACGCTGTTCGCGTTCCTGTCCGTGCTGGTCACCTCCGGTTCGCAGGCCGTCTACGGCAAGCCCGTCTGGGACCCGGTACAGCTGGCCGCGAAGACCGACAACGTGGTCGGTCTGCTCTACGCCCTGGTCACGGTCCTGGTGGCGACCCTCTCGGTGAACATCGCCGCCAACCTGGTCTCCCCGGCCTTCGACTTCTCCAACGTGGCGCCGAGCAGGGTGAGTTTCCGCACCGGCGCGCTGCTCACCGCGGTCCTCGCCGTGCTGATCTGCCCCTGGAAGCTGTACTCCGACCCGCAGGGCTACATCTTCACCTGGCTCGGCCTGGTCGGCGGGCTGCTCGGCACCGTCGCGGGCATCCTGGTGGCCGACTACTGGATCGTGCGCCGCACCCGGCTGGACCTCGCCGACCTCTACCGCACCGGCGGCCGGTACTGGTACGCGGGCGGCTGGAACTGGCGGGCGGTCCTCGCCTTCCTCGTCGGCGGCGTCCTCGCGATCGGCGGCGCGAGCCTCAAGCCGCTCTACGACGGCCGCCCGGTCCCGGCCCTCGCCCCGCTCGCCGACTACGGCTGGGCGGTCGGCCTCGGCACCTCGCTGGTGCTCTACCTGGCGCTGACCCTGCCGACCGGACGGCGCGAGGGGGCGGCGGGGGCCGGCTGAGCGAGGGGCCGTCCGCGGTCACTCCGCGGACGGCCCCGGCGGGCACGCGTCGACCGCCGCCAGGGACTCGGCCCGGTCGAGCCGCACGGTGACCTCGCCGGTGTCCGTCTTCACCAGCAGGCGTCCGGCGTCCGTGCGCACCGGCTCGCCGCACACGTACCCGGAGGGGTTGCGCACCAGGATCCGGGGGCCGTCCTTCTCGGGGCCGTACCAGGTGAGCGCCACCCCGGTGACGAGCATCGCGCCGCACGCGATCGTCAGCACCACTCCCCGGGTGAGGGCCCGCACCGTGCGGCGGGTCTCCATGTGGTCGCCGAGATGCAGCGCGGTGGCCGCGGCGGGCACGCCGGTCGGCAGCCGGACGCCGATCGGCGCCCCGTGCGCCGCCCGGAGCAGCAGCAGCGCGCCGAGGGTGCCGAACACCAGGCAGAGCAGCAGCGCGCCGCCCACCAGGGCGTCGTACGGAGGGGCCAGTTTCCCCACGTCGGTACGGCCCTTGATCAGGCCGAAGCCGAGCAGCCCGGCGAACAGGGCCGCGAGCCCGTTGCGCCAGGCGAGCGCCGCCTCCCGGGCGCGGGCCAGCTCACCGGCGAGCAACTCCCCGGTCAGCCGCCCCGCCTGCCGGTCGGCGGGGGTCGCGGGCGGGCCCGGCCGCACGGACCAGCGCGGTGTCATCCGCGCTCCATGAGGACGTTCCAGTAGGCGCCGCACCCCTTCTCCTCGGGCGGACGCCCCGGGTGTTCGGCCGTGCACTCGCAGAGCACCGGGACATGCGCGGGGCGGGGCGCCCGGCGCGGCGTGCGGAAGACCCGGTCGGTGTGCGTGTACATGAACGCGCAGCCGCAGCGCGGGCAGCGGCCGTGCAGTACGGCCACCCCGTCGTCCGCGGCCTCGATCCGCAGACCGTTCGTGTAGCGCACCGCGTAGTCGCTCCGCGTGGTCTCCACGTACGGTTCGAGGGCGCCGGGCACCGGTGCGGAGTGCGTCACCGCATCCCCCTTCTTCTCGAGTCCTTCTCGGGTCCTTCCCGGATCCTCACGCGGGCAACGAGGCGTCCAGCATGGCGAGTTCGCCGCCCCGGTGCCATGGGCGGAGCCGATCACGCCCCGAACTCGCCCGGCGGGAGGGCCGGTCGGCCCCCCGGAGCGCGCGGATCGGGCGGAATCCGTCCGGGAACCGGGCGTTGTCCGGCAGGATGCCGGGAAGGTGCGCGACCGCCGCCCGCCGGGACCGGGGGAGCGGGCACCATGGCGGCGGAGGGGATGACGTATGAGTGGAGCCGGGGCCGTACCAGCGAGCGACCGCGTCGCCGCCGCGCTCGGCCGCGCGGCCGGGATCTCCGTCCCGATGGACCCGGGCGCCTACGAGGGGACACGGGGGCCGGAAGTCGACGCGCTGATCGACGAACTGGCGCTGATACAGGCCGAGTTGGAGGCAGCTGAGGGAAGCGGGGCGGGGGCCGCGGTGGTGGCGGCGCGGCTCGGGAGATGTCTCGCCCTGCGGTTCGTCCTGGCGGGCGCCCCGGCCGACCGGGAGCGAGCGGTGCGCCTGCTCGACGAGGCCCGGTCCTCGGCCCTGCTCGACGAGGCGGACCGGGAGGCCGCGCGCCGGGACCTCGTGCTCCTGCTCGGCTCACGCCTGACGGCGGTGAACCGCGAGCTGTCGCCCGGGTCCGACAGCCGGTGGACCATCGACCAGCTGACGTCCATGCTGAACGTCGGCGCCCCGCTCGCGCACGGCGGCACCGGCGTGGTGGAGGACACCGGACTGCTCGTACGGCTGCTGCTCGAACGGGAGCAGGAGCAGATGCCCCCCGAACTGCGCGCCGGCCTGCGGGGGCTGGGGGCGCTGACCGAGGCGGTGCTCAAGGGCGACCTGGGCGCGGTCGCCGACGGGGCCCGCGATCTCCTCGGAGCCATGCCGGACATGCGGGTGCCGGGACCGCTGCGCGCCCTGCTGCCGTCGTTGTTCGCCATGCTGGAGGACACCCTCGCGGAACTGCCGCCCGAGGCGGAGGGGATCGTCCCCGCACCGGACGGCGACCTTGCCGACCCCGAGGAGGAGGCGGAGCGCAGGCACACCCGCATCCGGTTCCTCGCCCTGGCCGAGGTGATGTCCCCCGAGACCCTCGCACCCGAGGAACTTTCCGACCTGCTGGCCGAGTTGACCGGCACACGGGATCCCGGGCCGGGGGCGGAGAGCCGCGCGCCCCTCCAGTCCCGGATGATCGCCGCCCTCCTGCACACCACCCTCGCCGCACGCTCCGGGGACATGGAGGGGTTCCGGGAGGCGCTGCGGCTGATGCACGAGGCGTACACCGCCGGGGAACTCGACAGCCGCACCCACCGCGAGTGGCTGCGCACCATCGTGCCCGGGGTGCTGGCCGCGGCCTTCCTCACCGGTGGCAGCCTCCAGGACGAGGACATGTCCCGGACCCTGCTCGAAGCCCAGCGCTGGGACGAGGACCCCGAGGACGGCAACCTGGCCGCGAGCCTGCGTCTGTGCGCGGAGGTCACCCGGCTCCAGGGCAGGCTGACGGCCGCCCTGGACAGCGGTGACGGCGACGCGGTCGAGGACATCGTCGAAGCGCTGTGCGAACTGGAGCTGGACGAGACCTTCGAGGGCGCCGAGGAATGGACCGCCGTCCTGACCGGCTTCGTGCTCGGCTACGCCTACCTGGGCCTCGTGGTGCTCGCCGCCTCGGCGGACGACAGGACGGAACATCTGCGGGCGGCCGCCCACCACCTCCAGCGGGCCGTGGAGACCTCCGTGGACGTGCCCGTCCTGCGCGGCCTCCTCGACAGCAGCTGGGCCGGGCTGATCGCGCTGACCGCGATCGCCGAGTCGGATCCCAGCCGTATCGCCGAGGGCGTGCGGCGCAGCAGGAAGGCCCTGGACAACCCCGGCTTCACCCCCGGCGTCCGCCCCTGGGCGCGCGGCGGCATCGCCATCGCCCTGGACACCCTGCACCAGCTGACCGGGGACCCCGAACCGCTGGACGAGGCGATCGCGGAGCTGACCCGGGGCCTGGCGGAACTGCCCGACGGCATGCCCAACGGCGCCCGCCTCACCTGGGACCTGGCCGTGCTACGGGCGAAGCGCGCCACCCTCGGGGCGGACGCGGCCGACGCCGACGAGCTGCGCGCGGCCGTCGGCCTCGCCCGTGCCTCGCTCCGGCTCGCCGCCGACGACGTACTGCTCCAGCAGGGCGCCCACCGCGGTCTGCGCATCGCGCGCGGGGCGGCCGACCGCGGCCCTGGGCGAGACCCGGCTCGCCGAGCGCTGGCGCGCCGCCGCCGACGAGTCCGCGGACCGGGCCGACGACCGCTCCCTGCTGGAACTGTCGGCCGCCGGCACCGGCCTGTCCGGCGTCCTGCGGGACCGCTCACCGCTGGAGGTGCTGGCCGCGGCGGGCGCGGGCGCCCCCGATCTCCCCGGCGATCTGCGCCGCCGCTCCCTGGACGCGCTGCGCGGCCGGAGCGAGGACACCGACGCACCGCCGGTGCCCGCCGCCGGGACCGATCTGCGCGCCGGGCTGGCGAGGACGGGCGCGGACGCGCTGCTGTACCTGGTCCCAGGCGTCGACGGCACGGACGGCGCCGTGCTGGTCGTCACCCGTGACGGCCCCGCCGAGGCGCTGCCCCTGCCCGGCCTCACCCCCGCGGGCCGCGCGCCCGTGGCGGAGTACCTGGAGGCCGGTGCGCACCGGCAGCGCCTGGAGACCGCCGCCCTCGACGGCCCCGACACCGTCAACCCGAGGGACGCCGGGCGCGCCGAGCGGCGCTGGCTCGGCGCGCTGGACGGGATGTGCGCGTGGGCGGGCGAGGTGCTGGGTCCCGTACTGGATCACCTCGGGGTCTGGGACCGCGCCCTCGGCGAGGCGGGGCTGCTCGGCGCCGCCGCCTCTGCCTCCGCTTCCGCCTCCGCTTCCGCCTCCGCCTCCGGGGAAGCCGTCGGTTCCTCCGGCGAGGCCACCAGCGCCTTCGGTGCGGCCGGTGCGGCCGTCCGTGCCCTCGACGCCCGGGCCGTACGGCTCGTCCTCGTGCCCTGCGGTGAACTCGGCGTCGTGCCCTGGCAGGCGGCCGTCCTGACCCCGCCCGCCGCGTACGGCGTGCCGCGTCCCGTACGGGCCTGCGAGGTCGCCGTCCTCACGCACGCCGCGTCCGGCCGGGAGTTCCTGCGCGCCGCCGCCCGCCGCCGCATGCGCCCCGCCGAGCGCCCGGCCCTGGTGTTCCACGGCACGGACGACCTGGAGTGGGCCGAGGACGAGATCGAGACGCTGGCCGAGGTCCACTACCCGGACGCCGTCATCCACCGCCCCGACGAGGACCCCGCCACCCCCGAGACGGTCCTCGCCCTGCTCGGCGGCCGGGCCGACACCCCCGCCTCCCTGGTGCACATCGCCTGCCACGGGCTCGCGGGCCCCGACCCGACCCGGTCGGCCCTCCATCTGGCCGCACCGGCCGGGGCCGCCACCGGCGGGGCCCTCACCCTGAGCACCCTGCTGGAGACGCCCGCCGAGGGCGACGCGTTCCGCTCCGCCGGGCCGCTGGTGGTGTGCGGCGGCTGCGAGACGGACCTGACCACCCGCGACCACGACGAGGCCCTGACCGTCACCTCGGTCATGGTGCACCGGCTGGCCGCCGACGCCGTCGGCTCCCGCTGGAAGGTCGACGACATGCGCTCCGAGGTGCTCATGCTCGTCCTGCACGACGCGCTCGCCCGGGGCCTCGCCCCGCCGGACGCGCTGCGCGCCGCCCAGCGCTGGATGCTCACCGCGCCGGGCGAACGGCCGCCCGTACGCGCCCTGAAGCACGTCTCCGCCCGGCGCCTCGCGGAGGACTTCCGGGACCGGCCCGACACCTGGGCGGCCTTCGTCCACCACGGCAACCCCGCACCGGCGGCGCGTTCCGCCCGGCCCGAAGAAGGAGAGCGCGTATGACGTCGGAGGAGCTGCTCAGGCTCCTGGAGAGCCACTGGACCACCGTCATCACCGGCCTCGACGACGACGACCTGGACCTGCTCTCGCGCACCCTGCGGGAGATCAAGGAGGAGACCGCCGCCGGGAATCCGCCGGGTGTCGCACGCGCCGTACGCGGGCTGCGCCGGACACTGTCCGCGCTGCCGCCCGACCATCCGGTGTCCGAGGCGCTCGGCGGCCACCGCTATGCCACGGGCCCGCGTGAACTGCCCAGCCCCACCACGATCGACGCCGTGCTCCAGGTGCTCGGCACCCCGCCGCCCGACCCCGCCGAACTGCTGCGGGCGGCCCGGCTGCGACTCCTCGCCGCACCGGCGCTGACCGAGGAGGAACACCCCGAGCTGCGCGGCGGACCGGACGCCCCCGCCGGTCTGATCAGGCTGCGCGACCCGGAGCGCGGCATCCGCTGCCCGGGCTTCCAGTTCCGGGCCGGCACGGTCGAACCGCTGCCCGTCGTACGCCGGATCAACGCACTCCTGCGGGCGGACCAGGATCCCTGGGGAGCCGCCGACTGGTGGCTGGGCGGCAATCGCTGGCTGGGCGGTGTCCCCGCGGACCTGCTCGGGGTGCTGCCCGACGAACAGCTGGAGCGCGCCGCCGCCGAACTGGTGAGGGCGCTCTGATGGTCGGTCAACTCCCGCCCCGGGACGCCGTGATGACTCCGGTGGTCACCGTGGTGACGGCGGGTACCGTCGTCTGGCGGTGCCATGAGGAGCAGTACGCGCCCGGCGAGTTCAACCCGAGTGTGGCGCACGAGTTCTTCAAGGGCAGCCGTTTCGATCCCACCGAGAAGGATCCCTACCCCTACCTCTACGCGGCCCTCGATCCGGTCACCGCGCTGTCCGAAGTGCTCCTGCGGTCGGTGGAGTTCAGCGACCGCGGCGGGGTGCGGCAGATCCCATGGGCGCAGGCGTCCCGGTACGTCCTGTCGGCGGTCCGCACCACGGCCGACCTGACCCTGGTGGACCTCACGACCGCCGAGGGGCTGGCCGCCGTATGGCAGGACGGCTGGCTGATCGACACCGACGACTACGCGGGCACCCGCTACTGGGTACGGGTGATCCGCGAACGCAGCAGCGCGGTGCAGGGGCTGTGGTGGACGTCCAAGCGGTGCAGGCCGCGCCCGGCGCTCCAGCTGTTCCAGGACCGCTGCCCGGCCGCCCCGCTCGACCCCCGCCCGCGGGACCGCCTCCGGCTGGCGGCGAAGGAGGACGCGCGCAGGGTCAACAAGCTGCTGGCACCGCTGCACGCGGTCATCTCCGCGCAGGAGGAGTGAGCGCGGGCCCCGCACGGGCGAGGGCCCCGACCCGGATCAGCGGGGTCGGGGCCTTCGTGTATACGGCCCAACGGGCTTGCGCCCAGTGGTCGTTCAGCGATCCCGGGCCGTCTCGCGGCGGGCCGAGGCCGGCAGCAGCGGCCAGTTGCGGGACAGCCGCATCGCCGACTCCGTCACGGCCGGGTCCTTCGACGCCGTCATGACCTCCCCCAGATACCGGGCGGCGGCGGCCTCGTACAACTGGCGGGCGGAGGCCGTCCGTTCGTTCGCGGCCTCCCGGCGGGCCCGCTGGCGGTCCTCGGCCGTCTCCTGGGCGGCCCGTGCCCGCTCGGTGACGGCGATGCTCTCCTCCTGCCGCCGCAGCAGCCCGGTACGCCGTTCCAGGGCCGTGCGGAAGGCGTCGAGGAAGGGGTGTTCACGGAACAGGCCGAGCATGAAGCCGACCCCGCCCGAGAGCAGCAGCAGCGCGCAGAACAGCCAGGTCACCGTCTGGCTCGACAGATGCAGCCGGTCCACCAGCGTCTGGGTGTCGGCGCCGGAGCCGCCGATCCCGCGGAAGCCGGCGGCCCCCGCCGCCGGGGCCGGACTGTCGTGCTGGGTCACGAACTTGGCGCGCAGCAGGCCCAGCCCCCAGGTCAGCCCGCCCCACACACCGAGCAGCGACACCGCGGGCAGCCAGCCGAGGCGCGGCGAGCCCGTCGCCGAACGCCAGCGCAGCATGAGCCCCGACAGGTGCGGCAGGATCAGCATGATGACGGCGGACGAGAGCGCGAGGCCCCCGGACATGAAGTCCCCGCCGGTGCTGCCGACCCCGTGGAAGGGCTGGTACGCGACCCAGTAGATCGGCACCTCGACCGCCATGATCACGGCGAGCAGGGCCCAGGTCATCCACCGGGGCAGCCCGGGGCGGGTCTGCAGCCCCTCCCAGCCGTAGCTGGACGCGGTGTCGCGGGCCTCGGCGCTCGCGGCGCGGTACACGTCCCGGATCGCCGCGGCGGCGGTGCCGTCCGGGGCGCCGGTGGTGGTCACCGACTGCCAGTCGTCGCCCGGATCGGCCGCCGCGGCCTTGCCGGCCGGGGCCTGTTCCGGTGCGTCCTCCCGGATGCCACCGTCCGGCGGGTCCCCGGAGCCGGTGGCGGGGGGCCGGGCGGTCTCCGGGAAGCGGGCCTGGAGCCAGCGTTCCTCCACCCGTTCGCGCAGACTGTCCCGGAAGCGGAGCCAGCGGGCCGAGCGGGCGGCCAGCAGATCGAGCTGGCGGCGGGCCGTCTCGATCTCCTGCTCCACCTCGCGCAGCCGCTCGTCCAGGATCCTGGTCTCGATCTCCCCGGCGGTCACCTCGGAGCCCGCCCGGGCGTCCAGCAGCCGGGCCGCCTCCTCGCGGAGGTTCAGCTCCTCCTCGATCCGGTGGACGACGACGTCCCGTACGGACGCCAGTTCCGCGAAGTACGGCACCCGGTCGCCGCTGTTGAGCACCCATGGGTCCAGCGTCTTGCGGCGCGCGTCCTGCCGCCCCCGCTTCCGGGCGTCCTGGAGGAGGTCGCGTTCGCCCCGGTCGCCGATGACCAGCGGCAGCCGACTGGTGCGCGCGGCGCCCGCGGCGGGCCCCGGCCGGGTTCCGGTGCCCGGCCGGGCACCGCCGCCCGTGAACGGCAGATAGCGGGCTATCCGCCGTCGGCGCGGCTGCGGTTCCTCAGCCCCGGTACTTGTCGTCGACATGCGCCTTGGCCTTCCCTTCGAGTGCCTCGGTCCAGAAGGAATCGAAGTCGGCGGCCTCGCTGGGCTTCGCCTTGTACTGCATGCCGAGCCCGACCGGGAAGACATCCATCCCCTTGATGCCGGGCATGCCGCGCTTGTCCACCAGCGAGTCGATGACCTTGGCGCGCGCGGTCTTGGTGGTGATGTCCTGCCGCGACAGATGGAACTCCGGGTCGGCCTGGTCGAAGTCGCTCACGACGAGGAGCTTCGGCGTCGGGCCGCCGGTGGGGACGGCCTCCCCGATGCGGGTCAGCGCCCCCCACACGTCCGAACCGTTCTGCGTGCGCGCGCACTTGAGCTCGGCGAGCGCCGCGACGGCGGCGTCCCGCTGGGCGCCGGCCCGCTGCGCCTTCTGGTCGGTGTTCGCGTCGTGCGGCGGGTCGAGGTCCACCTCGTCCTGCCGGCAGGACGAGCTGCGCGAGGAACGGGTGACGGGGGCGAAGTCGAGGGTCCCGCACTTCTGGTCGGTGAGGAACCCGCCGAGGGTGTCCTTGAGCTTGGCCTCCGAGTCGAATCCCTCCTTCGCCGCGGCGGCCGACCCCGAACCGTCGATGACCAGGCCGCAGGGCGTGGTGAGGGCTTCCTCCTGCTTGCTGCACGACACGAGGGCGCCGAGCGCGCACACCAGGGGGACGAGGACCGCGAGCCGGCGGGCGGCGCGGACGGTGGACCGGCGACCGGTCCGGGCCGAGTGCTGCACGATGATGTTCCTTGGCCTTCCTGGAAGTCGATGAGCGGTGATCACCTGCGGCCGCCCTTCGAGGCGTCGCCGTGCCGCGTCCGGTCCGAAGCGTCGCCGTGCCGGGTCCGGTCCGAACGGCCGCGCGCGGACTGGTGGTCGAGGATGTGCAGGGCCTGGGCGACCGCCGACGGATCGGCGTCGCGCCCCGGCGCGTCCGGGGCGTACCAGCGGTCGCTGAGCAGCCCGTCGTCGAGATGGGCCCAGGTGCCGTCCAGGACGATCTTCCCGGGCAGCCAGCCCGTGGGCCGCCGTCCGCCCACCCGGTCGCCGCGCCGGGCGCGGACCCAGGCGGCGTCCCAATAGCAGGCGATCAACTGATTGGCCTCGTCGGCGAGTTGCTGCGCCTGCTGGCGGCAGACCGAGGCGGCCGAGCGCCACTGAGCGACCCACTCGCCGAACCGGGCGAGCGCGGCCGGAGCCGGCTCCCCGCGCTCGGTGTACTGGTTGACCACCCGCACCGACTCGCTCTGGATCCGGACGTGCAGCGCCCGGTGCGCCGTCAGGGTGCGGGTGCGCAGCCGCGCGGTGCTGTGCCGCACCTGTGCGTGCAGGCCGAGGACGTAGGGCGGCAGGTCCTCTTCGGAGGGCGCGCCCCCGGCGTAGGCGTCCGCCAGCATCTCCCGCAGCCCGTCCGCGTCCCGGCGGCCGTGGAACCGGGCCCGCAGCGAGGAGAGGGAACCGGCTCTCCGCCGCTGGACCCGGACATTTATTCGACCTTTGTTGATCATTTCGAAGATCCCCCATTCCTCGCGCGGTCCGGGTCGGTAAGTCGCTGCGATGGGGGAGAGAGTAGCGGAGCAAAACCCCTGCCGGGACGGGGATTTCAAGGAACTCGATCTCTGTCTTCCGCGGTTCCGGAAAACAACCGGATCCCGCCCGGGTGGCGGCCGGACGAACGCCTTCCGGCAATTGCGGGCGCGGCTTCGCGCACTGGATACTCGCTGCCGGTACGAGGAGGAGACGCCGTGGAAATACGCCTCGACGGGACCCACTACCCGTTGGAGACGCTGGGCCCGGGGAAGCGGCTCGGCATCTGGTTCCAGGGCTGCACGCTGGCCTGCGCCGGATGCATGTCCCGGCACACCTGGGACCCGGCGGCCGGGGCGCCCACCACCGTCCCCGAGGTGCTCGGACGCTGGCGGGAGGCCCTTGCCGAAGGGGCGGACGGCCTCACGGTCAGCGGCGGCGAGCCCCTCCAGCAGGCGGCGGCGCTCGCGGAACTCCTCGCGGGGGCGGCGCGGTTGAGGGACGAGGCCCGGCGGCACGAGGGGAGCGCCGGGCCCCGTTCCCCCGACCTGCTGGTGTACACGGGGTACGAGCCCGAGGAGCTGACGCCCGAACGGCGCCGGGCCCTCACCGGCGCGGACGCCGTGATCACCGGCCGGTTCCGGGTCGCGGAGCCCACCCGGCTGCTCTGGCGCGGCTCCGCCAACCAGCGCATCGAGGCCCTGACCCCGCGCGGCGCCGCCCGCTACGCCCCGTACCTGGACCGGGAGTCGACCGGCCGGCGCCTTCAGCTGAGCGGCGGCGAGGGCCGGGAGCTGCGGCTGTACGGGGTGCCGCTGCGCGGGGAACTCACCGAGATGGAACGCCTGCTCAGGCGCGGCGGGGTCGCCTTCACCGAGCGGAGCTGGCGGCCATGAGCAGCCGGGCGTGGCCCTCGTCGGGCGTGACCATCAGCACCGACCAGGAGGGGTCCCGGCGCAGCTCCTGCCCGATCGCGCCGACCAGCGCGCGCGCCGCGGCCGGCACGGACAGCCCGCCCCGGCCGGTGCCCATCAGCGGGAAGCAGATCGAGGACATCGGCAGCGCCAGGAACTCAGCCTCCTGGCGGGCCAGTTCGAAGGAGGCACGCACCGCCTCCGCCAGCACGGCGGGGGTCACGTGATAGCGCTCGCCGTTGCCGACCGGGGCCGCGATCGCCGCGTGGTGGACGCGCCGTACCCCCTGCGCGGCCAGCGCGCCGGACGACGTGGCCACGACGGTGCCCGGCCGCACGGGCCCGCCCGGCCGCTCGTGCGTCCGCAGCCACACGCCCAGTTCGCGGGCGAGGACGTCGTCCACGATCTCGCCCGAGGCGTCCCGCAGCGCGGCGGCCCGCCGCAGCGCCCCGGACACCGTGGAGCGGAACGTCTTGGACATCTCCAGGAACGTGTTCTCCGAGGAGACCAGGATGTCCACGTCCCGCACCAGCTCGATCGGGCATGTGCGGACCGTGATCCGGCCCGTCGCCGCGGCGGCGCCCGGCCGGGCACCCGGGGGCCGGGCCGGGACACGGGCGGCGGGTATCGCATGGCCGGGCGGTGCCGGGGGCGGCAGGGTCGCCGGTGCCGGGGGCGGCAGGGTCGCCGGCTCCCGCGGGCCGAGCGTCCAGGGGTCGCCGGTCACCGGCCCGGCCGTCTCCCGCGTCCGCGCCTCCCGGGCCACCGCCAGGACCGCCGCCGCGAGTTCGGCGACGACCTCGCGCTCCTGGCTCTTGCGGAAGCGCTCGGTGGTCACCCCGTAGACACCCGCCGCTGCCTTGCGCCGGTCGGTGCCGGGGACCCCGCGGCGGGCCGGGAAGATCCCGAAGGTGTGGGCGGCCGCGCGGGCCAGCGGATCGCTGGAGTCGTCGTCCCGCACCGGGTGCCCGCCCGCCAGTCGGCGCACCGCCGCGCCCAGCAGCTCCTCGATGCCGCTCTGTTCGTCCTGCTCCCCGCCGCACAGACCGGCCGCGACGGCCGCCTCGCGCAGCGCGTCCCGGGGGCAGTGGCGCAGCCCCGGCAGACCGCGGCGCCGCACTTCCCGGAGTTCTTCCACAAGGCTTTCGTGCGCGGGCAACGGGTGCATGAGGAACATCGTAGACCCGGCGGATTACCCGTTGAAGTTGCGGGAAACTCCCCTTCCCGGGAAGGGATTTCGGATATCTTCGGCGTCCCGCTACCCGCGCATCGCGCCGATTCGTTCCGCGCCGCGCCTCTCTGGCGCGCCCAGCGTGTTTCCCGGAAGATCGGAAGTCGATGAGCACGCCGCCCACCCGAGTCCTGCCCGTCGAGGACAGTTTCACCAATGCCCGTGCCGTGGAGACGCGTCCGGTCCTTTCCGATGTGCCCGAGGAACTGGCGGACCGGTTCCTGCTCGTCGCCGAGCTGTCCCGGGTGCGGCGGCCCGCCGAGGCCGTGGTGCTCAGGGTGCGCGACCTGACGAGCCGTCATGGAGCGCCCGAGATACCCCTGGTGCTCAAGTGGTACCACCGGCTGCACGCCCCCGGCCCGGCCGTCGAGCAGGAGCTGCGGGAACTCGCCGAGGAGGAAACCCCCCACCTGGAACGGCTCCTGGAGACCGGCGAGGCGCACGGGCACCCCTGGCACCTGTACTGGTCGCACGGCGAGGAGGACCTGGCGGGATACCGCGCCGACCACTCCGGGGAACTGCGCCCCGAGGCCGTCAGAAGCCTGGTGAGCCAGCTGTACGACGCCGTCACCGCCCTGCATGAACGGGGCGTCGTGCACCGGGACATCACCCCCGACAACATCATGGTGCAGACCCGCCGCGCGGACACGGCCGACCTCGTCCTCATCGACTTCGGCGCCGCCGTCCACCGGCCCGACGAGGCCGAGGAGCCCCGCACCGACTGGCGGGGCAAACCCCTCTACCTCGCGCCCGAGGCCGGGCTGCTGCGGCAGACCGTCTCCGAGGCCGGCGACTGGTGGTCGCTCGGCATGGTGATCGCCCAACTCGCCCTCGGCAAGCACCCGATCGACTTCCGCCGCGACGAGGAGGTGCTCGCGGAGATCGCCACGCACGACCCCGATCTGAGCGGCATCGGCGACCGCAGGACCCGGCGGCTCTGCGAGGGGCTGCTCACCCGGGCCCCCGAGAAGCGCTGGCACGCCGAGCAGGTGGCGGACTGGCTGGACGGCAAGGACCCCGACGTCGCCCCGCGCACCGACGAGCGGATCTTCGACGACGAGGAGACGCGCCCGGCGATCCGGCCCTTCCCGTTCATGGGCCGGGAGTTCGTCGGGACCGACGCGCTCGCCCTGCACCTGGACCAGAACCATGTCTCCGCGGCCCGCATGCTGGCCGCCGCCGACGACCGGGCCCGACTCGTCGAATGGCTGGGCCAGTTCGAGACCCTCGGCGACCGCAGCCCCGAGGAACTGCGCCGACTCGCCGCGCTGCGGACCGAGTTGGACCGGCCGCCGTCCGTCGGCACCGTGGTGCGGCTCCTGAACTGGCTCGGCCCCGCCCTCGACGTCTCCTGGCACGGAGCGGACCTGGACGTACGGAGCATGCGGCTGCTGTGCCAGGGGGCCAGGGACGGCAACGCCGACGCCGTCTCCCTGCTCCGGCACCTCGGTGAGCAGCCCGCCGTACTGACCGGACTCGCCCAGCGGCCCGGCGGCCACGGACTGGACGAGACGGGGCGCGTCTGGCACACCCTGCGGGCCGGTTGGGAACCCACGGTACGGGAGCTGCGCGGCCATGAGATCGGCACCCTCCCCGGCACCGCGGCGGCCCTGCGGCGGACCGTCGCGGTCGACGCCTGGCTCCTCCAGCTGGCCCGCGAACCGGAACGCACCAGGAGCCGGCTCACCGACGACATCCTGCGCAGGCGCGCCCTGCTCCCGGAACGCGTCCCCTGGTTCGACGCGCTGCTGGACGCCCGGGAGGACGATCTGCGCCTGCTCGCCGCCCATCTCCTGTACGGCCAGGCGGAGATCGCGGCCGAGGAGCTCAGGCGGCGGCGGCTCGTCCAGGAGACCGACCGGCTGCTCGCGGCGGACCAGGCCGGACTCCTCGCCGTACTGCGGCGCCTGGACCGGCTGCCCACGCTGGGCTGGGCCCTGCTCGGCGCCACGCTCGTCACGGCGCCCTGGACCTTCGTCATCGGCCTCGCCGACGTACTGGGGCGTGCGCCACAGGGCGCGGTCGTGACGGCGTGGCTCGAGGCGCTGCCCGCGGCCGCGTTCGTCCTCGCGGTGGAGCTGTGGACCGCCGCGTACATCGGGCCGCCCTTCTACCACCCGGAGAGATCGCTGGCGGGCCTGCTGATCCGGCACGCGGAGCGCCCCGCCCGGCTGGCGCGCACCCGGGCCGGCCGCTACGTCACGGCGGCGCTGCTCGTGCTCGCCGTCTTCCTCGGCTTCTACGCGCTCGTCCGCGCGCCCTGGGTGTGGCCGCTCGCCTCGGCGGTCGCCGTCGCCGTGTGGAGCGCCCGACGCTGCCTCGCCCACCGGCGGCTGCGACGGCCGCGCGACCCGGAGTCCGAGTGGAGCCTGCGCCGCCTGCTTGCCTGGTGGCGCGGCCGGCACGAGCGTCGGCGGCTACGGGCCGCCGGTCTGCCGCTCGATCCCGAGCCCGAGTGGGGGCTGCGGCGGCTGCTGGCCTGGTGGTGGCGCGGCCGCCATGAGCGCCGTCGCCGCCGCCGGGGCAACCGCCTGTACCGATGGAACCCGCGCCGTCTCCTGGCCCGGCGCCGGGCGCTCCGGGCACGGTGGGCGGAGACCCTGCCGCCCGGGACGACGACCGGGACGGGGCCCGCTGCGGCGTCCGGGACGCGGTCCGTTGCGGCGACTGGGATGCGGTCCGCGACGGCGGCCGAGGCGCGGTCCGCCACGACCGCCGAGGCGCGCTCCGAGGCGCCGGCCGGGATGACGGCGGAGCCACAGTCCACGGCGGAGCCCGGGGCGCCAGCCGTGACGCCGTCTACGGGCACGTCCGCGGCGATGCCCGCGGCCATGTCCGTGGACACTTCCGCGACGGCGTCCGTGGTCACGGCCGCGACGGTGTCTGCGGTCACGCCCGCCATGACGGACGCGGCCACGCCCACGACGGAGCCTGTGGGCACACCCGCGACGATGTCCGCAACAACGCCTGCCACGACGGACATGGCCACGCCTGCCACGCCGCCCGCGGCCACGCCCACGACGGAGCCCGCGGCCACCCCCGCCCCGCCCCCCGCAGCAACACCCCCCACCACACCCCCGACCACAACCGCGACGCCCGCGACGCCCGCGACGACCTCCGCGCCCCCGTCGGAGACGGCCGCGGAGACGGAGTCCGAAAGCACAGGAGGACAGGCATGAGTTCGGGTCTCGCCTTTCCGATGGTGGACATGGTGGCGCCCACCGTGACCTTCCCGCCGCCCCCGCCCCCCGTCGACCCGCAGGCGCTGCCGCACACCGGCATGCTGCACACGCACGGCGCGGCCGGGCACCTCTCCGCCCACGCCGGTGACGCGGCCCAGCACCTGGTCCATCAGGTCGGTGACGCCGCGCTCCAGGCGCTCGGCTCGCTCAGCGGTGCCCTGCTCGTCGGCCGGGCCGCCCTGCTCACCACCCGGGTGCTCGCCGCCGCCGCGGTGCGGGCCGGGGAGGAACAGCGCTGTCTGGAACGGCAACAGGCGCTGGCCGCGACCGCCGCCGAGCAGTGGCGGGACGCCGCGTTCGCCGCCGTACGGATCAACGCCCGCAGGCGCGCCCTGCTCGCACGGGTGGCCCGGGCCACCGCCGGGGTGGCCCGGGCCACCGCCGCGGGCGGCCCGGGCGGGGCCCCGCCGAGTCCCGATCTGCCGCCGCCGCTGGAGCCGGTCGGCGAGCGACTGGGCGACCTGCGGCGGCAACTGGCCCGCTTCGAGGAGGACGTGCGCCGGGCGGAGGAACGGCACGCCGCCTGGGAACAGCGACGCCTCGGCGCGGTACTCCGGTTGGACGAGGACGGCGACGCCTGGCAGGACGCCCTCCGCGAGAGCCGGCGCCGGGCCCTCGACCGGTTCGGCGCCGAGCGCACCGCCGAGGCCGAGGAACGCCGGGTGCCCCCGCAGAGCGCCGACCGGAGCCCCCGCCCCGGCCCGGACACCGACGAGGTCCGCAGGGCCGGGGCGGAGATCCTCGGCGGTCTCGACCCCTACGCCGTCTCCGAGGCCGCCGAACTCGCCGCGGGAGCCGTCCGGCACGCCGTGCGCCGCGCGGCCGAGGACCCCCGCCGGGCGCGCATCCACCTCAACGAGGCACGCAAGTACGTCCGCGACGCCAACAAGGAGGCGCGCCTGACCCGGGAGGCCCAGGAACGCGCCGCGCTGCACTACGACTTCCTCGTCTACGAGACCCCGGACGGCGCCGAGGACCTGGCCCCGGCACCGCGGGCCGTGGCACTGCTGCGCCGGACCCTGGACGACGCGGTCCCGCTGACCCGCGACGAACTGGAGCTGGTCGAACACGCCGTGGAGGAGCGGCGCTGCGCACTGGAGACCATCTACGTCCGGGACCAGTGCGCCAAGGCCGTCGAGGAACTGGCCAGGAGGTTCGGCGGGCCCACCGAGAGCGGCCGGCCCGAGGGGCAGGAGATCCGTCTCGACTGGACGCCGGACGGCTGGGAGCCCGATCACTGGCTCAGGGCGACCGTGGCCGACGGCGAGCTGCGGGTCGCGGCCATGTACCGCGGCGGCCCGGAGCGGACACCCGAGCAGCGGGCCCTCGACGACGCCCGCTGCGCGGAGACCCCCGAGCGGCTCGCCGAACTCCAGGGGATCATCAAGGACATGGGGCTCGACATCGAGTTCCAGGTACGCACCGAGGGGGCGCTGCCCGGCATACCGGGGGAGGGCGCCGTGTCGCTCGACGAGCCGCGCCGGGAGGACACCGCCCCGCCGCCGGACACCAGCGCGGCGGGCCCGCTGCACAAGACCGTCGACGGTGCCGAGCGCCGCCGAGAACGCCGCTGACCTGCCGGTGCCACCACTGAACAGCACGCCGGTACGCGGCCCGGGTCCGCGTGCCAGGGGGAGGAACGATGGAACTGTCCAAGGAAGACCGGCTCCCGCCCTTCGTGGAGGAGCTGATCGGAACGCTCGGCGTGCACGCGCAGTACGTCCTGCACGGCAACATCCGTGATCTGCATCTGGTCAACCGGCGCGGCCGGGACCGGTTCCATCCGCTGCTCGACGTGCTGTGGAACCCGCTGCGGGAGATCGGCTACCAGGCGCTGGTGCTCTGCGACCAGGTGGGCGGATTCCATGTGGCGGCCGGGGACGGGGAGACCCGGACCGCCCTGGAGGAACTGCTCAAGGGCCCGCGCGAGTTCCCCGGCCAGAACGCCGCCCAACGCCAGGCGGTGCTCGACCAGATGCGGAACATCACCACCGGGTGGGCGGAGCAGCGCGAGGAGATGCTGCGGGACGGGCGCCGGCTGCGCCCGCTGCGGGTGGCGCTGGTCGTCGACCACGCCTCCCGCCTGCTCACCGACCCGTCCCGGCTGACCCCCGACGAGCGGGACTTCTTCCTCGCCTGCCTCAAACTCGCCACCGAGGCCAAGCCGTTGGAGCCCTGGACCGGCAACCCCGTCGTCCCCGACGAGCCGGGCCGGTTCAACCCGGTGATCTGGCTCGCCGAGGGGGAGCGGGACATACCGGGCTGGCTGATCTCCGGCAGCGAGCGGATCCGGGCCGTCGCCGTGCCGGAGCCGGACGCGGACGAACGTACGACGATGGCGCGGCTGCTGCGCGAGCGCTACGGCCGGTACACCGGGAAGGGATCGGGCGGCACCCCCGCCGCGTCCGGCGGCACCGACGCGCAGGAGGCGGCGCGCTCCGTCGGCGCGTTCGCCCGGGCGGCCACCGGACTGAGCCTGCGGGCCATGGAGGAGAGTGTGAAGCTCGCCCGCTCCCGGGGCATGCCGTTCACCGCCATGCCCGACGCCGTACGGATCTACCGGCTCGGCGTGGAGAAGAACCCCTGGAGCCGGGGCGAGATCCGTCGGCGCATCCTCGACGGCGAGGACCCGGCCAACGAACGGTCCATCCCCCGGCGCGTGCTGGGGCAGGAAGCGGCCGTGGCGATGACCCTGGACATCCTCAAGCGGGCCGCGCTGGGGCTCTCCGGGGCGCAGGCCACCAACCCGGGGCACCGGCCGCGCGGTGTGCTGTTCTTCGCGGGCCCGACCGGAACCGGCAAGACCGAACTGGCCAAGGCCGTGGCCTCCGTGCTCTTCGACAGCGACCAGGCGTATCTCCGCTTCGACATGAGCGAGTTCTCGGCCGCCCACTCCGCCGACCGGCTGGTGGGCGCGCCGCCCGGATACGTCGGCTACGAGGCGGGCGGCGAACTGACCTCCGCCGTACGGGAGAACCCCTTCCGCGTCATCCTCTTCGACGAGATTGAGAAGGCCGACAAGGGCATCCTCGACAAGTTCCTCCAGGTCCTGGAGGACGGCCGGCTCACCGACGGGCAGGGAGTCACCACCTACTTCAGCGAGTGCGTGCTCATCTTCACCTCCAACCTCGGCGTCCAGCGCACCGACCCGGACACCAAGGAACGGGAGTGGATCGTCGAACCGGGCACGCCCTACAAGGAGTTGGAGGCCACGGTCAAGGACAACGTCAAGAAGCACTTCGAGCAGGTCATCGGCCGCCCGGAGCTGATGAACCGGATCGGCGGCAATGTCGTCGTCTTCGACTTCATCTCCGACCCGATCGCCGAGCGCATCTTCGATCTCCAGGTGGGCAACATCCAGCGCCAGTTGGCGCAGGGGCACCAACTCGCCCTGGAGATCGAGGGCGACGCCCGGCGCGAACTCCTGGACCACTGCACACGGGACAAGTGGAACGGCGGCCGGGGCATCGGCATGGTGCTGGAGACGCATCTCATCAACCCGCTCGCCCGGGAGCTGTTCGCGGCGCCCGACCTCGGGCCGGGCAGCACGGTCGTGGTGACCGGCGTGACGGAGACCGAGAGCGGACGGGTGGACACGACGGTCGTGATCAAGAAGGGGGCCACGGATGCCGGAGGCGCCTGACGGCCACGACGAGGGCGACGACGAGGGCTACGACGACGGCTACGGCGACGAGGACGACTGGGACGTCATCGACCCGGCCGCCCCGGCCCCGCCCCGGCCCTCGCCACCGTCGCCAGCGCCCGCCGTCGGCGAGCGCTGCGTGCACTGCGGTGTGGTCGTCCCCGCCGGTGCGGGCCGGTGCCCCGGATGCCTGAACCCGGCCGGTGCCCCGGACCGGCCGGCGCGCCGCCTCGCGGGGGGCGTGCTGCGGCTGGTCTTCCGGGGCGGGGGCCGGCACCTCGACGTACCGCGCGGCTCGGAGATCCGGCTGGGGCGCAGCGCGAGCTGGGCCCCCGAGGCGGCCGAACTCCTGGCCGACGAGGACACGGTCTCGGCCCGGCACGCGACCCTCGTCCACACCCCGGACGGGGCCGCCTGGCTGACCGAGGTGCCGCGCGGCGCCAGCAACGGCACCCGCGTCAACGACCGTGTCCTGGTGCCGGGTTCGCCGGTCCGGCTGCGCGACGGCGACCAGGTCGACCTCGGCCCCGAGGTCGCCTTCGTCGTCCGGGGGGTCGAGGCGGACCCCGGGGACGCGGCGCCCTAGCCGGAGGGCGGGCAGGACGACGATCAGCCGGACCCGGACTGCCCGCCCCCGAGCGCCCCGACCGCCGCCCGCGCCACCTTGATGGCCCCCTTGTTGATCTCGTCCGTCCCCGGCGCCTTCTTCGTGTCGAAGTCGCTGCCGCTGTACGTCACCACGACCAGCGCGTTGGAGACGCGCACCATCACCACGCCCTCGCGGGTCTGCTGCTTGTCCTCGGTGGACAGGTCGACCACCGAGTACGCGCTGTCCCCGAGCCCCGGCACGCTGCCGCCGCCGTTCTTCCGGCTCACCTGCTGCTGGAACTCCTGCTTGGCCTCGTCCGCGGAGCCGCTGATCTCGTAGGAGACGTCGAGCCAGTGGTAGGCGTAGCCGTGCAGGGCGTTCCAGGAGCAGGTGCGGCGCAGCTTCGGGTCGGTCGAGGGGATCTCCTTGCCGGCCGTCTTCGCGCCGGGCACCAGGTCGCCGACGGTCGAGGCGGACACGGCGGAGCAGGGCGAGGAGGCGGTGGAGTACGCCTTCGCCGCGGCCGGGGCGGAGGGCGCTGCGGAGGGCGAGGACCGGTCGGGTGTGCCCGCCTCCGATCGGTGCCCGGCGGTGGACGCCTGGGGCGCGGCGGGGGTGGTGGACAGCGCCCACCCGGCGCAGGCGAGGACCGCGACCGGGGTCAGCCGGGCGGTGAGGGCGAGCGGCAGAGGCAGAGAACGCACGGCGCACATCTCGTGGGAGGGGGGACGGGGACGACAGTGTCACACGACTGTCTGTGCGGTGGAAGCGTGAACTCGCTGGGTGTCCACGCGATCACCGGCTCACCTCCGTGACGTACCGCTCCGCCCCTTTTGCTCCTCCAGCCAGCGGCGGGCGCCGACCTCGCTCGGTGATTCACGGACGGCGAGGAGCGCGGTCATCGCGCCGACGCACCACGCGACGATCGGCGGCAGGATCGGCGAGGCGAGCAGCAACGGGATGAGGCCGGCCCGGGACCAGTACACGGCGCGTCGGGACTCGGCCTGCCTGACCGCGCGGACCGCGCCAGGCGCCGGCGGATCCTGCAGCAGCCGACGCAGTTTGCGCCGTTGGCTGACCCAGCCCCAGACGAGGGTCACGCAGGAGGCGACGATCTGCACGATGTCCCAGACCCGGCGCGCGCGGAGGGGAAGATAGGTGCGCGGCGCACCCGAGTACAGCACGAGCGCGATGTAGCAGAGGAACGCGAACACCAGGAAGAGGAACAGGGTGTTGACCGTACGGCGCAGCCAGTAGCGCGGCCCGCGCGCGTACCAGGTGGTGCCGAGCCCCGGCAGCTCGGGGATCCGGACGGGCGCCGGGGAGGCCGCGGCCTCAGAAGATGCTTTTGATGCCATGCCACACATCGTCTTTCAGTCGAACGAAGTCGCCGCCGGTCTTGGACAGCACATGCCCCGAGCCTGTCAGCACACCGCCGACCACACCGTGGTCGTGGATGTCCTCGCTCCAGTGCTCGTGGAGGGAGTGGTCGATGACGCCGGTCGCGCCGATGACCACGGCACCGCCGACCCCGACCACCACGGCCGTGGGAACCTCCACCGGCAGGGCGGCCGTGACCAGGGCCGCGCCGCCCACCGTGATGGCCGTACCGGCGGCGAGCCCCGCGATGTTGGCGCCGCCGTCCACGGCGATCGACTTCTGCCACGACCAGCCCTTGTCGTGGTCGTCGGACGCCTCCAGCAGACCGCACGCACCGGCCGCGGCCACGTCCAGCACCGGGATCTCCTTCAGGAAGTCCGGCACCGCCTCCAGGCTCTTGCCCGCGCGCAGCAGATCCGCCGCGTCGGCCAGCTTCACGTTCAGCGCCCGGTCGTACGGCAGCTTGGTGCTGCCGTTCTCGGCGCGCGCGATCGCGTCCTCCAGGTCGTCCACCTTGGTGAGCGCGTCCTTGTACGCGCCCTTGGCGGGCAGGTCCTTGGGCAACGCCTTGCCCGCCTTCTGGTACGCCTTGCGTTCGGCGCGCAGTTCCTTCTTGGCGTCCTGCGCCGCCTGCTTGGCGTCGTCCAGCTTGGCACGGGCCTTCTCACCACCGGCGCGGGCGTCCTCGGCGTCGTACGCGTACAGGCCGCGCAGATAGTCCGCGATGGTGACCTTGTCGCCGGTGGCCACCGAGTCGTCCTTGGAGGTCACCTGGTCGTACAGGTCCGACAGCTGCTGCGCCGCCTCGATGCGCGCGTGCTGGGCGGTGTGCAGGATCCGGTCGCGCACCTTCGCGTAGTCGTTCATCGCGGAGATGGTCTTCTGGTCGTCCGCGCTCGGCGGGTTCGCCGTCATGATCGGCTGCGGCGCGCCCTTGGGATCGCAGACCACGCCCTTGCGGGACGCCGTGTGCTCCGCGTTCTGCAGGGACGTCTCACAGGTGGACAGGGCGTCGGCGAGGGTGCCCAGAATGGTGCCCGCCTGGTGCACCAGCTCGGCGAAGCCACCGGCCGTGATCTCGTCCTCGCTCCACTTGCCGCGGAACGTCTCGGCCGCCTCGCCCTTCCAGTCCGCGTCGCCCGCCAGCTTCTCCACCGCCGTGCCCAGCGGCTTGACCACGCCGTCGAGCTTGTCCTTGGCGTTCTTGTACGTGGTGGCCATCGTGTGCAGCCCGCCGATGTCGCCGCCGACCCAGCTGTCGCTCATCCGTCCAGCCCGTCCGTCAGATCGTCGAAGACGCCGTGGATGTCCACGTCGTGCCGGTGGAAGGAGTCGCGCGCGTACGCGGCCTTGTCGCCGTGGTCGTCCATCCGGTCGGCGAGCACGGTGTGCAGGCCGATGATGAGGTCCGCGACCTCCTTGACGGCCGCGTCCAGCGCGGGATCACCGCCGCTGACGACGGCCGGGGACACGTCCGGGGCGAGCTTGCGATAGTCGCCCGCCTGGTCGTGGAAGGTCTTGGCCAGCCCGCTGAGGTCGTCGTAGATGACCTTGAAGTCGGCCGTCACCGGCGTACCTCCTGTGCGAGGGCGGCCAGGTCCTCGGGCCGCCAGTCGGATGCTCCGGGCGCGACGCGCGGATCGAGCAGGACCCTGACGCCCCGCCCGTCCAGCTCCTCGGCGAGCGGACCGAGCGAACCGGCCACCCACGGCTGCGCCTCGCCGAGCGCCGCGGCCAGCCTCGCCGGGGAGGTGAAGGCGAAGGCGACGGTGCCGTGCGCGGAGTGGGCGAAGAGTTCCAGCACGATGAAGGGCAGCCGGGCCGGGCGGCCGTCGCTGCCGGTCCCGGCGACCGAACGCGGATGCGCGGGCACGCACACCGGCGTGTGGTACGGCGGCACACCCGGCCGGGGACCGGGGCGGCCGTCATCGGCGGGCGGCGGCGCGGGGGCGGAACCGGCGAGGTCCAGCAGGGCCGAACGGCGCGGTCGGGGCGCGTCCTCCGAGGGCTCCGCGCCCGGCGGTTCAGGCTCCGGCTCCACGAAATCGAGCAGGCGTGAACGTATCGGCGCCGTCACCGCCGTCACCTCTTCCCCGTGGTCGTGCGTGGCCGATTCAGGCCCGACCACGGTAGCCAGCGGGCGGCGGGGCAAATCCGGCTATGTCGGGGCCGCGGCCCCGACGTGCACGGAACTCATACAGGGGCTTGGACTGGGCATGGGCATGCCTTGACCTTGCCCTGAATCGCGTCCCCGCGGGCGCACGGTCACGGCACCCGCGCGGTCCACTCCCCGGTCGTGAACTTCGTCCGCGCCAGTTCCCGCGCCCGCGCCAGCTCCTCGCCGGTGACCTCGCCCGGGGCGAGGCCGTAGCGCGCCCGGAAGGAGGCGATCATGCGGTCGATGACGGCCTCACGGGCCAGCCCGGTCTGCCGGCGCAGCGGATCCACCCGCTTCTTCGCGCTCCTCGTCCCCTTGTCCGACAGCTTCTCCCGGCCGATGCGCAGCACTTCGGTCATCTTGTCGGCGTCGATGTCGTACGACATGGTCACATGGTGCAGTACGGCGCCCGGTCCGCCGCCGGGGCCCACGACCCGCTTCTGCGCGGCGCCCGCGATCTTGCCCTGGTCGGTGGCGATGTCGTTCAGCGGCTGGTACCAGGCCCGGATGCCCATGTCGGCGAGCGCGGCGAGCACCCAGTCGTCCAGATAGGCGTAGCTGTCCTGGAAGGACAGGCCGTGCACCAGGGACTCGGGCACCGACAGGGAGTACGTGATGGTGTTGCCGGGCTCCACGAACATCGCGCCGCCGCCGGAGATCCGCCGCACCACCTCGATGCCGTGCCGGGCGGCGCCGTCCGGATCCACCTCGTTGCGCAGCGACTGGAAGCTGCCGATGATCACCGCGGGGGCGCCCCACTCCCACACCCGCAGCGTCGGCGGGCGCCGGCCCGCGGCCACCTCGGCGGTCAGCACCTCGTCCAGGGCCATGTGCAGGGCCGGGGACTGAGGGCCCTCATGGATCAACTGCCAGTCGTAGTCCGTCCAGTCGGTGGCGTGCGCCAGCGCGCGGCGCACCGCGATCGCGACGCCCTCCGCCGTCAGCCCGTACATCACCGTGCCCGCGGGCAGCGCCGCCTCGATCCGCGCGGCGAGCCCGGCCGCGTCCGTACCCGCGGGGGCGCCCTCCAGCGCGCCGTTCACCGCGTCCAGCGCCTCGTCCGGCTCCAGGAAGAAGTCCCCCGCCACCCGGACGTCGCGCAGCACGCCGCCGTCCGTCTCCACATCCACGACGACCAGCTTGCCGCCGGGCACCTTGTACTCTCCGTGCACCGCCTGGGCCCTCCGTTTCCCTCAGCGTGATCAACGCACCGCCGCCCCGGGGTGTTCCCCGCGGGCCGCCCGACCCAGGCTCCGTCAAAACGGTGTCAAGGTCCCCGGGCGCGCCGCCAAGGAAGCGCTAACGGCCGCACCGCCCACCGCACCCGGCCGCTTCCTTGGGAGGAGGAACCCTCCCGTGCGGGGAGTCGGATCAGTGAGCGGAGCGCGTGGGCGGCGATGAGTGACGTACGGCCCGGACGACTGAAGGTCTACCTCGGCGCGGCCCCCGGGGTCGGCAAGACCTACCGGATGCTCGACGAGGGACGGCGCCGTGCCGCGCGCGGCGCGGACGTGGTGGTCGGCTTCGCCGAGTGCCACGGCCGGCCGCGCACCGAGGCGATGCTCGACGGCCTGGAGCGCGTCCCCCGCGCCGTCTGCGCCCACCGGGGCGGCCGGTTCGAGGAGATGGACCTGGCCGCGGTCCTGGCGCGGCACCCGCAGGTGGCGATCGTGGACGAGTGCGCGCACCGCAACGTCCCCGGCGAGGGCCGCAACGCCAAGCGCTGGCAGGACATCGAGATCCTGCTCGCCGCCGGGATCGACGTCGTCACCGCGCTCAACATCCAGCACCTGGAGTCCCTCAACGACGTGGTCGAGAAGATCACCGGTGTCCCGCAGCACGAGACCGTCCCCGACGAGGTGGTGCGCCGCGCCTGGCAGATCGAGCTGGTCGACATGCCGCCCGAGGGGCTGCGCCGCCGGATGGCGCACGGCAACATCTACGCCCCCGAGGCCATCGACGCCGCGCTCGCCAACTACTTCCGCCCCGGCAATCTGACGGCGCTGCGCCAACTGGCGCTGCTGTGGGTGGCCGACCGGGTGGACGAGGCCCTCCAGGAGTACCGCTCCCGGCACGGCATCGGCCGGGTCTGGGAGACCAGGGAGCGGGTCGTGGTCGCGCTGACCGGCGGCCCCGAGGGCGACACGCTGGTACGACGGGCCGCCCGCATCGCCGACCGGTCCGCGGGCGGCGACCTGCTCGCCGTGCACGTGGCCCGCAGTGACGGCCTCGCCGCCGGTGTCTCGCACGCCTCGCTGGCCCGGCAGCGACGGCTGGTGGAGGACCTCGGCGGCAGCTACCACTCGGTCGTCGGCGACGATGTGGCCGCCACCCTGGTGGAGTTCGCCCGCGCCGAGAACGCCACCCAGCTGGTGCTGGGCACCAGCAGACGGGGCCGGCTCGCGCGCTTCCTCACCGGGCCCGGCACCGGAGAGACCGTCACCGCGCTCTCCGGCGACATCGACGTGCACCGCGTCACCCATGAGCGGGCCGGGCGCGGCACCCTGCTGCCGTCCCGGCGGCGCACCCTGTCCCCGGCCCGGCTGATCGCGGGACCGGTGGCCGGGCTGGTGCTGCCGGTGCTGCTCACCGCCGTCCTCGCCCAGCTGCGCGGCACCCTCAACCTCACCAGCGAAGCACTGCTGTTCCTGCTCACGGTGGTGGGCGTGGCCTGCATAGGCGGGGTCGCCTCCGCGGTGATCGCGTCGATGACGGCGTCCCTGCTGCTCAACTACTGGTTCATCCCGCCCGTCGGCTCGTTCACGCTCGCCGAGCCGAACGCCCTCGTGGCGCTCGCCGTGTTCGTGGTCGTCGCGGCCGTGGTGGCCGCCGTCGTGGACCGCTCCCTGCGGCTGTCCCGGCGGTCGGCGCGGGCGACGGCCGAGGCGGAGACCATGTCCTCGCTCGCGGGCAGCATCGTGCGCGGCGAGGCGACCATCCCGGCGCTCCTTGAGCGGACCCGGGAGACGTTCGGCATGGACTCCGCGGACCTCCTGGACGAGCCGCCGGACGCGCCCGGGGTGACCGCCGTACCCGCCGGGCCCGGCGCCTTCCTCGCCCTGCGCGGCCGGACCCTCTCCTCCTCCGAGCGGCGGGTGCTCGCCGCGTTCGCCGCGCACGTCGGCTCGGCCGTGGAGCGCGCCCGGCTGGCCGAGGCGGCGGCCGAGGTGGAGCCGGTACGGGCCGCGGACCGGCTGCGCACCGCGCTGCTGCGGGCCGTCGGCCACGATCTGCGCACCCCGCTGGCCGCGGGCTGGGCCGCCGTCACCTCCCTGCGCGGCCGCGACGTCACCTTCTGCGCCGAGGACCGCGAGGAACTCCTCGCCACCGCCGACGAGTCCATGGCCAAGCTCAACCGCCTGGTGGAGAACCTGCTCGACCTCAGCCGCCTGGAGGCCGGGGCGCTCACCCTGAACCTGCGGGAGACCTCCCTGGAGGAGGTGCTGCCGATCGTCCTCGCGGACGAACCGGGCGCCGAGGCGGCGGACCTGGAGGGGATCTCGCCGGTGCTGGCCGACCCGCCGCTGCTGGAGCGGGTGCTGGCCAACCTGGTCGGCAACGCGGCCCGGCACTCACCCGCCGGGACGAAGGTGCTGATCACGGCCAGCGCCCTGGCCGGACGGGTCGAACTGCGGGTGATCGACCGGGGCCCCGGCCTCCCCGCCGACGGCCGCGAGCGGCTCTTCGAGCCCTTCCAGCGCCTCGGCGACACCGACAACACCACCGGCCTCGGCCTCGGTCTCGCCCTGGCCCGCGGCCTGACGGAGGCGATGAACGGCACCCTGAGCCCGGAGGACACGCCCGGCGGGGGGCTCACGATGGTCGTCTCGCTTCCGGCCGGGGGGCGTGCCGGGAACACCGGACACGTCCCGCGCCCGCCCCGCGCCCCGGACCTGGCCGCCCCGTGACCGGGTCGCCCTCGCGGCGGGCCTGGCCCTTCCGCCCCTGGTGGCCCTCGCCCTCGTACCGGCCCGGACGGCGCTCGGCCACACCGGCGCCGCGCTCGTCCTCGTCGTCGCGGCGCTGCCGCTCGCCGTCGGCGTGACCGTCTCCCAACTGGCGGCGCGGGCAAGGAAGTTGCGCATCGTCACGGTGACGGACGCGGCGTATCTGGCGCGTATCCGCCGAAAGGGGTGCGATCGCGGCGGCCTGTCAACGTGCCGTCAAAACCGGCACGTCGAGCGCGAAGAAGGCGACAGGAGAGGTCGGCGCGGGCGGGGGAGAGGGCAGACGCTGGGTGCCTTCGCGCGCCCCCGTCCCGGCGCGCGGCCGAACCGACGAGGAGCACGCGCCCATGTCCGTCCTGACCACCGCGCCGGATGCCGTCCCCGCCGACGAGGAACCGCCGGACACCGGCGAGCGGCACCGGCTGACCGCCGTCACGGGCCTCGCGGCCCTGTCGCTGGACGCGATGGCGTCCGTGGCGTACGGGCCCGAGGCGATCGTCCTGGTCCTGGCCGGCGCCGGGGCGCGCGGCCTCGGCTGCACCCTGCCGGTGACGCTCGCCATCGCCGCCCTGCTGGCGGTGCTGGTCGCCTCCTACCGGCAGGTCATCGCCGCCTTCCCGGACGGCGGCGGCGCCTACGCCGTGGCCAGGGCACACCTCGGCGCCCGCACCAGCCTGGTGGCCGCCGCCTCCCTGGTCCTGGACTACGTCCTCAACGTCGCCGTCGCCGTCACCGCGGGCGTCGCCGCCCTGACGTCCGCCTTCCCGGGCCTGTACGGCCACCGGCTCTGGCTCTGCCTCGCGGTGCTCGCCCTGATCACGGGCGTCAACCTGCGCGGCATCGTGGAGTCGGCGCGGGCGTTCATCGTGCCGACCGCCGTGTTCGTCGGCGCGATCTTCGTACTGATCGCCGTCGGACTGTTCCGCGACCACCCCGTGAGTACGGCGACCGCGGCCGGGCACCCCTCGGCCGTCGCGGACCACGCCACGACCGTGGGCACCCTGCTCCTGCTGAAGGCGTTCGCCTCCGGCTGCGCCGCGCTGACCGGCGTGGAGGCCATCGCCAACGCCGTGCCCTCCTTCCGGGTGCCGCGCACGCGCCGCGCCCAGCGGGCCGAGGTCGCCCTCGGCGCCGTACTCGGCCTGATGCTGATCGGCCTGTCCGTGCTGATCGGCCGCTTCCATCTCCAGCCGGTCGCGGGCGTCACCGTCCTCGCCCAGCTCGCCGACGCCGCCCTCGGCCACAACGTGGCGTTCTACGTCCTCCAGTTCGCCACGATGATCCTGCTGGCCCTCTCCGCCAACACCTCCTTCGGCGGGCTGCCCGTACTGCTGAAGCTGCTCGCCCGCGACGACCACGCGCCGCACGTCTTCGCCCTGAAGGCCGACCGCCAGGTGCACCGGCACGGCGTCCTGGCGCTCGCCGCGGTCTCGGCCGCGCTGCTGGTGTTCTCCGGCGGCGACACCAACACCCTGGTCCCGATGTTCGCCGTCGGCGTCTTCGTCGGCTTCACCCTCGCCCAGATCGGCATGGTCCGGCACTGGCGCGCGCAGCGGGGCCGCGGCTGGCGCGGCAAGGCGCTGCTGAACGGCGGCGGCGCGCTGCTCACCGGCGTGGCCGCGGTCGTGGTCACCGCGAGCAAGTTCACCGAGGGCGCCTGGCTGATCGTGCTCGCGCTGCCCGCGCTGGTCGCCGCCTTCGAGGCCGTGCGCCGCGCCTACGGCCGGATCGACGAGCGCCTCGGGCTCGGCCTGCTCCCGCGGGCCCCGCACCGCGAGCGCTCCCTGGTGATCGTGCCCGTCTCCTCGCTGTCCCGGCTCACCTCGGAGGCGCTGACCGCCGCGGCCTCCCTCGGCGACGAGGTGCGGGCGGTCAGCGTGTGCGACCCCGACCCCGAGGACCGGGTGCGGGACCGCGCCTTCGCACGCTCCTGGCGGGACTGGGACCCCGGCGTCGAACTGGTGCGGCTGACCCCCGAGCGGCACGGTCTGGGCCGCCCGATCGCCGCGTACGTCCGGACGGTGGCCGCCGCCGAGCCCGGCACCCGGGTGACCGTGCTGATCCCGGAGGCCGAGCCGGAGCGGCTGTGGCAGCGGCTCCTTCAGAACCAGCGGGGCGCGGTCGTGGCGCACGCGGTACGGCGCGAGACGGACGCGGTGATCTGCCGGCTGCGCTTCCGGCTGTGAACCGGCCATCCGCGCCACGGGCCTACTGACCAGTACGGATCACGCCCCGTAAGAGACCCGTCAAAGGCGAAGGTGCCGCCGTAAGAGGGCCGTCAACGACGGCCAGAACCGGCCAGGGAGGCGTTTTCCTCTAACCGTCCGCTTTCTTTCGCACCTCATTCCAGGAGTTCACGATGGCCGATCTGGCCTTCGTCGTCACCACGATCGTGTCGTTCGCGCTGGTGGCTCTCGTCGCCAAGGGGGTGACGAAGCTGTGACCGCCGAGAACATCGTCGGCCTGATCGTGGCCGTCGCCCTGCTGGGCTATCTCGTCCTCGCCCTGATCTTCCCGGAGAGGTTCTGACGGTGAGCCCCGTACTCGCAGGCTTCCTGCAACTGCTCGCCCTCATAGGCGTGCTCGCACTCGCGTACATCCCGTTCGGCGGCTACATGGCCCGCGTCTACACCTCTCCCAGGCACCTGCGGGCGGAGTGGTGGATCTACAAGGGCATCGGCGCGAACCCGGACGCCGAGATGACCTGGCCCGCCTATCTGCGCGGGGTGCTCGCCTTCTCGGCCGTGAGCGTCCTCTTCCTCTACCTGCTCCAGCGGTTCCAGGGGATGCTGCCCGGCTCGCTCGGGTTCTCCTCGGTCAGCCCGGCGCAGTCGTTCAACACGGCCGTGTCGTTCGTGACCAACACCAACTGGCAGTCGTACTACGGCGAGCAGACGATGGGGCACGTGGTGCAGACCGCCGGTCTGGCCGTGCAGAACTTCGTCTCCGCCGCGGTCGGCATGGCGGTGGCGGTCGCCCTGGTGCGCGGCTTCGCCCGCTCCCGCACCGGTGAACTCGGCAACTTCTGGGCCGACCTGGTGCGCGGCACCGTACGGATCCTGCTGCCGGTGGCCGCCGTGGCCGCCGTACTCCTGGTGGCCGCGGGCGCGATCCAGAACTTCTCCGGGATCCACGAGGTCGGCCAGTTCATGGGCGGCACCCAGCAGTGGAACGGCGGCGCGGTCGCCTCCCAGGAGGCCATCAAGGAACTGGGCACCAACGGCGGCGGCTACTTCAACGCCAACTCCGCCCACCCCTTCGAGAACCCCACCGCCCTCACCAACCTCCTGGAGATCTTCCTGATCCTGGTCATCCCGTTCTGCCTGACCCGCACCTTCGGTGTGCTGGTCGGCTCGGTGAAGCAGGGTTACGCGATCCTCGCCACGATGGCCACCATCTGGGTGGGCTTCACCCTGCTGATGATGGCGGCGGAGTTCTCCCACCACGGCCCGGCGCTCCAGGCGGCGGGCGGCGCGATGGAGGGCAAGGAGACCCGCTTCGGCGTCGGCGGCTCCTCGATCTTCTCGGTGGCGACGACGCTCACCTCCACCGGCGCGGTGGACTCCTTCCACTCCTCCTTCACCGGCCTCGGCGGCGGCATCACCATGCTCGGCATGATGCTGGGCGAGATCGCGCCCGGCGGCGTCGGCTCCGGCCTGTACGGCATGCTGATCATGGCCGTGATCGCGGTGTTCATCGCCGGTCTGATGGTCGGCCGGACCCCCGAGTACCTGGGCAAGAAGATCGGCGGCCGCGAGATGAAGCTCGCCGCCTGCTACATCCTCGTCACCCCGACGCTGGTCCTGGTCTGCACCGCGGCCTCGATGGCGCTGCCGACCCCGCCGCACTCCATGCTCAACCCGGGCGCGCACGGGTTCTCCGAGGTGCTGTACGCCTTCACCTCCGCGTCCAACAACAACGGCTCGGCCTTCGCCGGTCTGAACGCCAACACCGACTGGTTCAACACCATGACCGGGCTCGCGATGCTGTTCGGCCGGTTCCTGCCGATGGTGTTCGTGCTCGCGCTCGCCGGCTCCCTCGCCGGGCAGCGGCCGGTGCCGGCCACCACCGGCACCCTGCGCACCGACAAGCCGCTGTTCACCGGCCTGCTGGTCGGCGCGATCCTGATCGTCACCGGCCTCACGTACTTCCCGGCCCTCGCGCTGGGCCCGCTCGCCGAAGGGCTGGCGTGATGACGACCCGAACGGAATCCCACGAGGACGCGATGTCCACTCCCACCCTTGCGCCCCACCAGGACGCGCCCACCGGCCACAAGACCGACGAGGGCCGCGTCGGAGCGGGCCTGTTCGACCCCAAGCAGCTGCTGAAGTCCCTGCCCGAGGCGATGCGCAAGCTCGACCCCCGGGTGATGGTGAAGTCGCCCGTGATGTTCGTGGTGTGGGTCGGCTCGATCCTCACCACCGCGTTCTCCTTCAAGGACCCCGGCGACTGGTTCGGCTGGACCATCAGCGCCTGGCTGTGGCTGACGGTGATCTTCGCCAACCTGGCGGAGGCCGTCGCCGAGGGCCGCGGTAAGGCCCAGGCCGACACCCTGCGCAAGGCCAAGACCGACACCGTCGCCCGGCGGCTGGTGGACGGCGCCGAGGAGCAGGTCCCCGGCACCGCGCTGACCATCGGCGACCTGGTGGTGTGCGAGGCGGGCGACATCATCCCCGGTGACGGCGATGTCGTCGAGGGCGTCGCCTCGGTGGACGAGTCGGCGATCACCGGCGAGTCCGCCCCGGTCATCCGCGAGTCCGGCGGCGACCGCAGCGCCGTCACCGGCGGCACCAAGGTGCTCTCCGACCGCATCGTCGTCCAGATCACGACGAAGCCCGGCGAGACCTTCATCGACCGGATGATCGGCCTGGTCGAGGGCGCGGCCCGGCAGAAGACCCCCAACGAGATCGCGCTCAACATCCTGCTGGCCTCGCTGACCGTCGTCTTCCTGCTGGCCTGCGCCACCCTGCCGCCGTTCGCCGACTACGCGGGCACCCACCTGACCATGGTGGTGCTGGTGGCCCTGCTGGTCTGCCTGATCCCGACCACCATCGGCGCGCTGCTGTCCGCGATCGGCATCGCCGGCATGGACCGGCTCGTGCAGCGCAATGTGCTCGCCATGTCGGGCCGTGCGGTCGAGGCCGCCGGTGACGTCTCCACCCTGCTGCTGGACAAGACCGGCACCATCACCCTCGGCAACCGCCAGGCCGCCGAGTTCGTGCCGGTGCGCGGGACGACCGAGGCCGAGGTCGCGGACGCGGCCCAGCTGTCCTCGCTCGCGGACGAGACGCCCGAGGGCCGGTCCGTCGTCGTCCTCGCCAAGGAGCGCTACGGGCTGCGCGAACGCCACCAGGGCGAGCTGGAGCACGCCGAATGGATCGCCTTCACCGCGCAGAGCCGGATGTCCGGCGTGGACCTGGACGGCCGCCGGATCCGCAAGGGCGCCACCGCCTCCGTCATCACCTGGGTGCGCGAACAGGGCGGCGAAGTCGACGCGGACGCCCAGGAGTTGACCGACAAGATAGCCGCGGCCGGCGGCACCCCGCTGCTCGTCGCCGTGCGGGACGGACGCGGCGCCCGCGTCCTCGGTGTCATCCACCTCAAGGACGTCGTCAAGGAGGGCATGCGCGAGCGGTTCGAGGAACTGCGCCGCATGGGCATCAAGACCGTGATGATCACCGGCGACAACCCGCTGACCGCGAAGGCGATCGCCGCGGAGGCGGGCGTCGACGACTTCCTCGCCGAGGCCACCCCCGAGGACAAGATGGCCCTCATCAAGCGGGAGCAGGCCGGCGGCAAGCTGGTCGCGATGACCGGTGACGGCACCAACGACGCGCCCGCGCTCGCCCAGGCCGACGTCGGCGTCGCGATGAACACCGGCACGTCGGCCGCCAAGGAGGCCGGCAACATGGTCGACCTCGACTCCAACCCGACCAAGCTGATCGAGATCGTCGAGATCGGCAAGCAACTCCTCATCACCCGGGGCGCGTTGACCACGTTCTCCATCGCCAACGACGTGGCGAAGTACTTCGCGATCATCCCGGCGCTGTTCGCGGCCGTCTACCCGGGCCTGGACAAGCTGAACATCATGCGGCTGTCCTCGCCGGACTCCGCGATCCTGTCCGCCGTCATCTTCAACGCGCTGATCATCATCGCGCTGGTGCCGCTGTCCCTGAAGGGCGTGCAGTACCGGCCGATGAGCGCGGACAAGATGCTGCGCCGCAACCTCGGCCTCTACGGCATCGGCGGCCTGATCGCCCCCTTCATCGGGATCAAGCTCATCGACCTGCTCATCTCCCTCATCCCCGGAATCGGCTGATCGCCATGAACAACTCCGTCACGAACACCGCCCGGTTGCTCTGGGCGGGCCTGCGGGCCCTGCTGGTGCTGACCCTGGTGACCGGCGTCCTCTATCCGCTGGCCGTCACCGGTGTCGCCCAGGCGCTGTTCCCCGGCCGGGCGAACGGCTCCGAGGTCACCTCGCACGGCAAGGTCGTCGGCTCCTCCCTCATCGGCCAACAGGGCTACTCCCTCGCGTACTTCCAGCCCCGGCCCGCCGACGGACTCGGCGCCAACTCCCTCAACACCCGCTACAAGCTGATCCTTTCCGGGGCGACCAACCTGGCGGCCGACAACCCCAAGCTGGTCAAGGCCGTCGAGGACGCCCGGGCAAAGGTCGTCAAGGACAACTCCGTACCCGGCTACACCGTACGGCCCGCCCAGGTCCCGGCCGACGCGGTCACCTCCTCCGGCTCCGGCCTCGACCCGGCCATCTCCCCGGCGTACGCCGAGCTCCAGGTGCACCGGGTCGCCGAGCGCAACGGTCTGCCGGTCGCGCGGGTCGAGCGGCTGGTGAAGGAGCACACCCAGGGCCGCGCCCTCGGCTTCGTGGGCGAGCCGCAGGTCAACGTCCTCGAACTCAACATCGCGCTGCGGGACCTCACCGCCGGGCGGTGACGGCCCGGCCCCACCCGCACGCGGGAGCCGGCGCCCCGGGAGACACCCCGGCGGCGCCGGCTCCCGCGGCTCCCCCTGCGAAGCCCCCTCTACGACAGGAGAGTGACACCCCATGACCCGGGTGCTCGTGGTCGAGGACGACCCGCAGCTCGTACGGGCCCTCGTCATCAACCTGCGGGCGCGCCGCTACGGTGTCGACGCCGCCCCCGACGGAGCCACCGCCCTGCGCCTCGCCGCCGCGCGCAGACCGGACGTGGTCCTGCTGGACCTAGGGCTGCCCGACATGGACGGCGTCGACGTCATCAGGGCGCTGCGCGGCTGGACCCGGACGCCGGTCATCGTGCTGTCCGCCCGGCAGGCGTCCGGCGAGAAGGTCGCGGCGCTCGACGCGGGCGCGGACGACTACGTCACCAAGCCGTTCAGCATGGACGAACTGCTGGCCCGGCTGCGCGCCGCGGTCCGCCGCACCGAGGACACCCCGGCCGCACCGGAACCGGTCCTGGTCAGGACGGCGCACTTCAGCGTCGATCTGCTCGCCAAGAAGGTGCTGCGGGACGGCAAGGACGTCCGGCTCACCCCGACGGAATGGCATCTGCTGGAGATCCTGGTGACCAACCCCGGCCGGCTGATCACCCAGCGGCATCTGCTGCGCGAGGTGTGGGGCGTCACACGGGCCGACAAGACCAACTACCTGCGGGTCTACATGGCCCAACTCCGCCGCAAACTGGAGACCGACCCCGCGCATCCCCGCTACCTGATCACGGAGCCGGGGATGGGGTACCGCTTCGAGGAGTGAGCGGGACCGGGACGGCGGCGCGGGCTCTGGGCGTCGGCCGGGTTCCGGAATCAACCCCCGTACGACCCGGCCCCGTACGACCTGGCCCCCGTACGACCCGGCCCCAGGGCGCCCCAACCGCAAGGCTGCCGTTTCCCCCTTCGGACAGCCCAAGCCCCCGCCCCCCCGTTCACACCCCCGGCGGCACAACCCCCAACTCCCGCTCCACGTCACCGCTGTCCAAGCGCAGCCGCAACGCATTGCGGCGGTGGGCGTGCGTCAGCGCGGCGTGCAGGGGGGAGGGCGGGACCGCGAGCACCGGGCAGGTGGCGCGGGCGAGGCAGTGGCGGCTCACCGAGGGCCACAGGGCGCGGCGCAGCCGGCCGCGGCCACCGGTGCCGATCACGAGCAGGTCGGTGTCACGCCCGGCGAGCCGCACCAGCGCGGGCCCGGGCGCGCCCCGGGTGACGAGGGCCCCGCCGGGCAGCCCGGTCGAGGCGTCGCCGAACACGGCGCGCAGCGCGTCGAGGAGCCGTTCCCGGGCGAGCCGCTCCCACTCCGGGACCAGCGCCGCCGAGGCGGGGAAGCGGCGCGCGGCGAGATCCCCCTCGGGCGGCTCCCAGGCCGTGACCGGCCACAGCTCCGCCCCGCGCAGCCTGGCCTCGACGGCGGCCCGCCCGAGCGCGGCGAGACTGCCCGGCGAGCCGCTGACCCCCACCAGCACACGCGCCGCCACCGACTCCTGGTACTCGGACATCGCTTCCACCTTCTGCGGTTCTCGGGGATCCCTCCATCACACCCCCCCTCCAAGCCCCGGAACAGGGCGTACGCCCTTTCTTGGCGCTCCGCTGACGCCCTGCCCGCGCCCCTTCCGGCGGGGTCGTCAGCAACCCGTCAAAGCCACCCGGATCCCCGTCAGCGTCACGTCAACAAGGGTCCGGCAACCGGGTGGCACGGGCATACCGTCGACAGCGAACCCCGGGCCGCCTCCCCGCGTCCGGGGTCTCTCAGACTCCACGCTCCCTGCCTCACGGGAGGCACCTCATGACCGAACTCCGCTACGGCGACGACCCCGAGCCCCCCGAACCCTTCCCGGCCGGATCCCTGTACGTCCCGGTCCGGCCGGGCCCCTCCGGGTACGCGGTACGGCTCTTCCGTACCCCGCTCGGCGAGCGCACCGCCGTCGGCTTCACCTCCGTACGCCGGCTCACCGCCACCCTCGGCTCCCGGCACGCCTTCATCCGCCTCGCGGGAGCCGAACTGCGCACCCTGACCGCACCGCTCGGCGTCACCGTCCTCACGGTGGACCCGCAGTTCACCGCCCCCGCGCCCGCCCCGGTGCCGCCACCCGCACCGGCCGCCGCCCGCGCGCCGCGGACCGCCCGGATCGCCTGAGCCGGTCCCGCCCCGACGAGGGAACGCCCGCCGACGGAACGCCCGAAAGAGGAACGCCGAGATGACCACGGTCCACGAACTGCCCACGACCACCGACGCGTTGTCGGTCTGGCCCGCCTCCACCACCGAGCCCCGCGCGGGCGACCTCGCGGTGGGCGGCGTACCGCTCGCCGAGGCCGCCGACCGCTTCGGCACCCCCGTCTACGTCCTGGACGAGGCCGAGGTGCGCGACCGCTGCCGTACCTACCGCCATGCCTTCCCCGACGCCGAAGTCCTGTACGCCGCCAAGGCGTTCCTGTGCCGGGCCATGGCCCGCTGGATGGACGAGGAGGGCCTCGGGCTCGATGTCTGCTCCGCCGGGGAACTCGAACTCGCCGTCACCACCGGCTTCCCGCCGGAGCGGATCGTGCTGCACGGCAACGCCAAGACCCCCCGCGACCTGGAGGCCGCGCTGCGTCTGGGCGTCGGGCGCGTCGTCATCGACAGCCCCTCGGAGATCGCCCGGCTGGCCGCCGCCGTCGGGCCGGACGGAAAGCAGAAGGTGATGGTGCGCGTCGTCCCCGGCATCAGCGCCGGCGGCCACGACAAGATCCGCACCGGCACCGAGGACCAGAAGTTCGGCCTCTCCATCCGGGACGGCTACGCCCTGCACGCCCTCACCCGCATCCTCGACCAGCCCAACCTCGAACTCACCGGCCTGCACTGCCACCTGGGCTCCCAGATCACCGGCGTCAAGCCCTATCTGACCGCCGTGCGCCGGATGGTCGGACTGATGGCACGGCTGCACGGGCAGTACGGCGTGGTGCTGCCCGAGCTGGACCTCGGCGGCGGCCACGGCATCGCCTACCGGCCCGGCGAGGAGGCCCTGGACCTCACCTCGCTGGCCCGCAAGGTGCGCGCCGAACTCGCCGACGCCTGCGCCTCGGCCGGGCTGCCGGTGCCCCGCCTGATCATCGAACCGGGCCGGGCCATCGCGGGCCCCGCCGGAATCGCGCTCTACCGGGTGCTGTCGGTCAAACACACCGGCGAGCACGTCTTCGTGGCCGTGGACGGCGGCATGAGCGACAACCCGCGCCCCGCCCTGTACGGCGTGCGGTACGCGCCCCGGCTGATCGGCCGGCACAGCGCCGCCGAACCGGTCCGCACGACCGTCGTGGGCCGGCACTGCGAGGCGGGCGACGTGCTCGCCGCCGACGCCGAACTCCCCGGCGACATCCGGCCCGGCGACCTCCTCGCCGTACCCGTCGCCGGGGCCTACCACCTCTCCATGGCCTCCGGCTACAACCTGGTCGGCCGCCCGCCCGTGGTCGCCGTGCGCGACGGCCGTGCCCGGCTGCTGGTCCGCCGGGAGTCCCTGGAGGACATCCGCCGCCGCGACGTGGGCCTGTGAACCACGGCCGCCCCGCCGGAGCGCTCCGGCGGGGCGGCCGTGCCCGACCGTGCGAGGCATGTCTGCCCCGTATATGGTCATCGTGTGGCCAATATGAAGGAAGATATCAACCTCACCAAGCGGCTGCTGGAGCAGTTCCTGGTGGTCGCCGACGAGGAGCACTTCGGCCGGGCCGCCGAACGGCTGCACATGAGCCAGCCGCCGCTGAGCCAGTCGATCCAGCGGCTCGAACGGGGCCTCGGGGTAAGGCTGTTCGAGCGGGGGTCCGGCGGGGTCTCGCTCACCCCCGCGGGCGAGGTGTTCGCCGTGGACGCCAGACGGCTGCTGGACGCCCAGTCCGCCGTGATCGAGCGGGTACGACGGGTCGCGAGCGGCCTGGAGGGCGATGTCCGGGTCGGCTACGTGACCGTCCTCAGCCACCACTACCTGCCCGCGCTGCTGCGCGCCGCCGCCGAGGAACTGCCGGGCCTGCGCGTCCATCTGCACCAGGACACGCCCGCCGGTATCGCCGAGATGATCCGCTCCGGCGCCCTGGACCTCGGGTTCCTGCGCGACCCCTCGAACCTGTCCGCCGAGATCGTCAGCGAAGCGTTCGCGGTCGAGCGCATCGCCGCCGCGCTGCCCCACGACCACCGGCTGGCCGGCGCCGATGCCATCGACCTGGCCGATCTGCGCGAGGAGGACTTCGTCCTGCCCGCCCCCGGCGCGCTGCCCGCCCTGGCCCAGCAGGTCCGACTCGCCTGCCACGAAGCCGGATTCGTCCCCCGCGCCCGCGCGCAGGCCGACGACCTCACGGGCCTGTACAGCTACGTCGCCTCCGGCCTGTGCGTCAGCCTGCTCCCGGACCGACTGCGCGACTTCCCCGTCCCGGGCCTCGCCTTCGTCCCACTGCGCGACGAATCACCCCTGCTGGAAACCGTCGTGGCCGCAATCCGCCGCCCCACCGCCGACGCCACGGTGCTGCGCCTGCTGGACCTGATCACCCGCCACGCCACCGACTGAGCCACCGGGCCGCCCGCCCTCGGGTGTCCCGTACGGGATCGGGCGGGCACTTCGTTATCTTCGAGGCACTGCGGGCGACAGCCCCAGACGGAACTGACTCGCTCAGCCCTGCTTGCGAAAGGCCGGCCTGAGCTGATGCGAGAGGAGGAGGAACAGAATGTCTCTCAGCCCTGACCTCTCCCACGCGGTCTGGCGGAAAAGTTCGCACAGCAGCGCGCAGGGCCAATGCGTCGAGGTCGCGGCGGTACCCGGCGCGGTCGCGGCCCGCGACAGCAAGGACCCGGGCGGCCCCGCTCTCCTCTTCGCTCCGCAGGAGTGGGCCCCCTTCGTGCAGGGCCTCGTCGCGGGCGAGTTCGGCGGGTAGCCCCGCGTTCCTCCGGCGCCCCGTCTCGGTCTCCGGGGCGGGGCGCCGGTACAGGCGGAGGCGCCCGGTACCCGCCTCCGGCGCGTCACCGGGACTCACCGACCGCAGCCCCGTGGGACCACAGGGCCTCTCCTCCACATGAACGGTGTCACGTCTGCGTCCACGCGAGCCGCCGTTTCGGGTACCCCCCCGTCCCCGCCCGCCTCCACCACCGTCATCCACCCTGGTGTCGCTCCCACCCGCCACGCGCTCCCACGGGGGAGACTGGGCCACCACCGCCCGGCTGTTCGCCGGAGACCCGCCATGACGAGGAGCCGGCCCTGCCGCTGTCCCGGAAGACACCCGACCGGCGCTCCCCGCGCCCCCGCGGCGGACCGATCCACCGCGTCACCCGGAGCGAGCCGGACACCCCCGCATGACCACCGCCCTCGTCGTCGGCGCCGGGCCCAACGGGCTCACCGCCGCCGCGCTCCTCGCCCGGGCCGGACTCGATGTCACGCTCCTGGAGGCCGCCGACGAGGTCGGCGGCGGGGCCCGCAGCGAGGAGGCGATCCTGCCCGGGCTGCTGCACGACCACTGCTCCGCCGTCCACCCCATGGCCGTCACCTCGCCCGCGCACCGGGCCCTCGACCTGGCCCGGCACGGACTGCGCTGGCGGCTGCCCGGCATCGACTGCGCCCACCCCCTGGACGACGGCACCGCGGGCGTCCTGCTGCGCTCCGTCGAGGACACCGCCCGCCTGCTCGGCCCCGACGGCCCCCGCTACCGCCGCCTCCTTGAGCCCTCGGTACGGCACTGGGACGCCCTCGGCGACGACATCATGCGCCCCCTGCTGCGCGTCCCCCGCCACCCCCTGCCGCTGGCCCGGTTCGGACTGCCCACCACGCTCCCGCCCACCCTCCTCGCCCGTCTGTTCGCGACCGAGCGCGCCCGGGCGCTGTGGGCGGGGGTCGCCGCGCACTCCTTCCGGCCGCTGGACCGCCCGCTCGGCTCGGCGATCGGCCTCGGCATCCTCGTCGCCGGGCACGCCGCCGGATGGGCCGTCGCGGAGGGCGGCTCGGGGGCCATCGCCCGCAGCCTCGCCGACGCGCTGCGCGCCCACGGCGGCCGGATCCACACCGGCGTCCGCGTCACCCACCACTCCCAGCTCCCGCCCGCCGACGTCACCCTGCTCGCCCTCGACCCCGCCCAGATCGCCCGCATCTACGCCGACCGGCTGCCCACCCGGGTCCGCGACGCCTACCTGCGCTTTCGCCGGGGCCCCGGCGCCTTCAAGGTCGACCTGGCGGTGGCGGACGGCGTGCCGTGGACGAACGCGGACGCCCGCCGGGCCGGCACCGTCCACCTCGGCGGCACCCTCGCCGAGATCGCCCGGGCGGAAAGGGACGTGAACCGGGGACGGATGCCGGAGCGCCCCTTCGTCCTGGTCGGCCAGCAGTACCTGGCCGACCCCACCCGCTCCGTGGGCGACGTCCACCCGGTCTGGGCCTACGCGCACGTCCCGTACGGCTACGACGGCGACGCCACCGACGCCGTACTCGCCCAACTCGAACGCTTCGCCCCCGGCACCCGGGACCGCGTCCTCGGCCTGCGCACCACCACGCCCGCCCAATTCGCCACCGACAACGCCAACTTCGCGGGCGGCGACATCATGACCGGCGCCAAGACCGCGCCCCGGCTGATCCTCGGCCCCCGCCCCGCCCTCGACCCCTACTCCACCGGCCTGCCCGGCGTCTACTGCTGCTCCGCCGCCACCCCGCCGGGCCCCGGCGCCCACGGCATGTGCGGGGCGGGCGCGGCGGCATCGGCCCTGCGCCACCTGGGAGTTCGGCAGAGTTCGACAGGGTGAGGACGGGGAGCTGAGCCGCCGGTAGCCTGGCGGCTGATCGGGCGACCGACCGGAACCGGCCCACCCTCCCGCGAGGTGAGACGTGCAGTTCACCACCCGGCCCACCCTGCAAGGCACCTTCGGCATGGCCTCCGCCACCCACTGGCTGGCCGCCCAGTCCGCGATGGCCGTGCTGGAGGACGGCGGCAACGCCTTCGACGCGGCCGTGGCGGGCGCCTTCGTGCTGCACGTCGTGGAGCCGCACCTGAACGGCCCGGCCGGGGAGGTGCCGATCCTGCTCGCCCCGGCCGGCAGCGCGGTCCGGGTGCTGTGCGGACAGGGCGTGGCCCCGGCCGCCGCCACCGCCGCGCGCTACCGGGACCTCGGCCTCGGCCTCGTCCCCGGCACCGGCCCCCTCGCCGCCGCCGTGCCCGGCGCCTTCGACGCCTGGCTGCTGCTCCTGCGCGACCACGGCACCAAGTCCCTTGAGGACGTACTGAAATACGCCATCGGCTACGCCGAGCACGGCCATCCGCCGGTGGAGAACATCGGCGCGACCGTCGACAGCGTACGGACCCTGTTCGAGACGGAGTGGACGTCCTCGGCACAGCTGTACCTGCCGGACGGCCGCCCGCCCCGCCCCGGTGTGCCGCTGCGCAACCCCGCCCTCGCCGCCACCTGGCGCAGGCTGCTCGCCGAGACCGCGCGGGCCGGGAACCGCGAGGCCCGCATCGACGCGGCCCGCGCGGTGTGGCGCGGCGGCTTCATCGCCGAGGCCCTGGTACGGCAGTCCCGGCGCCCCACCCTGGACACCAGCGGCGAGCGGCACACCGGGACGCTCGACGCGGCCGACCTCGCCAACTGGTCGGCGACGTACGAGGATCCGGTGTCCTACGACTGGCGCGGCTGGACCGTGTGCAAGGTTGGACCCTGGAGCCAGGGCCCCGCCTTCCTCCAGCAACTCGCCCTGCTGCCACCGGAACTGCCCGAGTACGGCAGCGCCGACTACGTCCATCTCCTCGTCGAGGGCTGCAAGTTGGCCATGGCCGACCGGGAGGCCTGGTACGGCGACGCCGCCGAGGTGCCGCTCGCGGAGCTGCTGTCGGACGAGTACAACGCCGGGCGGCGCGCGCTGATCGGGCGCGAGGCGTCGTACGAACTGCGCCCCGGCGCTCCCGGCGGCCGCACCCCCCGGCTGCCCGGCCCCGCCCGCGAGCCCGCGCCGCTCGCGGCCGAGGGGTTCGACCCGATGGGCGTGGGGGAGCCGACGCTCGCGCGGCTGTCCGGCGACCCCCGGGTGGCCGCCGACGGGAGCACCCGGGGCGACACCTGCCACCTCGATGTGGTCGACCGCTGGGGCAACATGATCGCGGCCACGCCCAGTGGCGGCTGGCTCCAGTCCAACCCCGTCGTGCCCGAACTGGGCTTCCCGCTCGGCACCCGGCTCCAGATGGCCTGGCTGGAGGAGGGCCTGCCGAACACCCTCACCCCCGGCCGTCGTCCCCGCACCACCCTCACCCCCTCCCTCGCGCTGCGCGACGGCGTCCCGGTCATGGCGTTCGGCACGCCCGGCGGCGATCAGCAGGACCAGTGGCAGCCGCACTTCTTCCTCGCCGTCGCCCTGCGCGCCCCGGTCCGCGGCGGCCTCGACCTCCAGGGCGCCGTCGACGCCCCGAACTGGCACAACGACGCCTTCCCCAGCTCCTTCTACCCGCGTGGCCACCGCCCCGGTGCGCTGACCGTCGAGTCCCGGACGCCGGACGCGGTGGTGGCCGGTCTGCGCCGCCGCGGCCATGACCTCACCCTCGGCCCCGCCTGGTCCGAGGGCCGGCTGTGCGCGGTCGCCCGCGACCCGGAGACGGGCGTCCTGTCGGCAGCGGCGAACCCGCGGGGGATGCAGGGGTACGCGGTGGGCCGCTGAACATCCGGCTCCGTCAGGCCCGGTCAGGCCCGGTCAGGCCCGTCAGGAAGTCCGTCAGGCCCGTCGAGTCCGTCAGGGCCGTCGGCCGCCTGCTCGCCGCCCGGCCCCGCGCTGTCGGTGCCCCGGCATATCCTGATCCCGAGTGGCCATCGGCTGACGAAGGGGTCCGAAGGTGCCGTCGATGCTCGATGCGGTCGTGGTGGGTGCGGGTCCGAACGGACTGACCGCCGCCGTGGAACTGGCCCGGCGGGGCTTCTCCGTGGCCCTGTTCGAGGCGTGCTCCACCGTGGGCGGCGGCGCCCGCACCGACGAGCTGACCCTGCCCGGCTTCCGGCACGACCCGTGCTCGGCCGCCCACCCCCTGGGCATCAACTCGCCCGCCTTCCGCGCCCTGCCGCTGGAGCGCTACGGCCTCGAATGGCTGCACGCCGAGCTGCCCATGGCACACCCCTTCCCCGACGGCACCGCGGCCGTGCTCTCCCGCTCGGTCGCCGAGACCGCCGCCTCCTTCGGACCGCGCGACGCGGGGCCGTACCGAAGACTGGTCGAGCCGCTGCTCGCCCACTGGGACACGCTCGTAGCGGACTTCATGTCCCTGCCGCTGACCGCGCTGCCCCGCGACCCCCTCACCCTGGCCCGCTTCGGACTGGCCGGGCTGCCGCCGTCCACCTGGCTGCTGCGCCGCTTCAAGGACGAGCGGGTCAAGACCCTGTTCGCCGGGCTGGTCGCCCATGTGATGGCCCCGCTGGACGGCCTCGCGACCGGCGCCGTCGGCCTGGTCTTCGCGCTCGCCGCGCACGCCCGCGGCTGGCCGGTGGCCCGCGGCGGCTCCCAGGCCGTCTCGGACGCGCTGGCCGCCTACCTGCTCGACCTCGGCGGCGCCGTACACACCGACTACCAGGTCAAACGCCTGGACGACCTGCCGCCCGCGCGCGCCTACGTCTTCGACACCTCGCCCGCCGCCCTCGCCCGTATCGCCGGCTTCGGCGCCCACTACGACCGCTACCGCTACGGCCCCAGCGTCTTCAAGATCGACTACGCGCTGGACGGCCCGGTGCCCTGGACCGCCCCCGAGGCCCGCGTCGCCGGTACCGTCCAGATCGGCGCGAGCCGGGCCGAGATCGACACCGCCCTGCGCGCCGCCTCCCGGGAGGGCCGCGCCCCCGAGAAGCCCTTCATGATCACCGTGCAGCCCAGCGTGGCCGACCCCGGCCGCGCCCCCGCCGGTAAACACGTCTTCTGGGCGTACGGCCATGTGCCCAACGGCTGGTCGGGCGACCTCACCGACGCCATGGAGCGCCAACTGGAGCGCTTCGCCCCCGGCTTCCGCGACCGCGTCCTCGCCCGCGCCGTCGCCGGCCCCGCCGAGATGGCCGCCCGCAACGCCAACTACGTGGGCGGCGACATCGCCTGCGGCGCCGCCTCCGGGCTCCAGCTGCTGCTGCGGCCCCGGCCGACCCTGTTCCCGTACCACACCCCCCACCCGGCCGTCTTCCTCTGCTCCTCGGCCACCCCGCCCGGACCGGGCGTCCACGGCATGTCGGGACACAACGCGGCGAAGGCCGTCTGGCGCAGGCTCAGGCAGACATGACCGGTGGCGGAGAACGAGAGAAGTGAGACAGGCGTGACCTCCGGCGGAGAGTGAAGTGAGTCAGACATGACCGGCATCCTGCTCGTCCAGGGCGACATCACCCACGAGAGCGCCGACGCGATCGTCAACGCGGCCAACTCCTCGCTGCTCGGCGGGGGAGGCGTCGACGGCGCCATCCACCGCCGCGGCGGCCCCGAGATCCTCGCCGAGTGCCGCGCCCTGCGCGCCGCGCGCTACGGCCGGGGGCTGCCGACCGGCCAGGCCGTCGCGACCACCGCGGGACGGCTCGACGCCCGCTGGGTGATCCATACCGTCGGACCGGTCTTCAGCGAGGACGAGGACCGCTCCGAGCTGCTCGCCTCCTGCTACCGCGAGTCCCTGGGCGTCGCCGACGCGCTCGGCGCCCGCACCCTGGCGTTTCCGGCCATCTCCACCGGCGTCTACCGCTGGCCCATGGCCGACGCCGCCCGGATCGCCCTGGAGACCGTCCGCTCCGCGGAGACGGCCGTCGAGGAGGTCCGTTTCGTGCTCTTCGACGCCCCCGCGTACGAGGTGTTCGCCCGTCAGATCGGTTGATCCGACGGCTTCTTCACACCCTCTTGCCACCCTCTTGCCGCCCCCTTGGCACCGCGTGCGGGCAACTGCCGGACCGCTATCCGGAATTGTCGGAGCAGCAGCGCGTAACCACCGCAACCCGGGCGGTGAGCAGGCTTGTTGGCATGTCTTGGCGTGGCAAAGGTTCCCCTAAGCGGGTGATAGCATCCCCGCGTCTGTGACCTTGGTCCCCTCGGCTCAGGCACCGCAGAAAACGGTTTCGGTCCGGTCCTCCGCGTGACCTGCCCGACCCGTTCGCGACCGGTTGTCCCACACCGGTGGTGCGGTGCACTTCCGCCAACGGCCGCAGGCTAACCGCCAGGAAAGGTTTCCATGATTCGAGACGCACTTGTCTGGTGCCTGGTTGTCGTGGCGGCGCTCGGCGTCGCCGCGGCCGTGGTCCTCAGTCGTCGCGCCAAGGCCATCGCGGCGAACAAGGACAGGTCCGAAGCCGCACTGACCCAGCGATTGAGCGAGGCCGACGGCCGGCTCGCCACTTTACGAGCAGAGCTCCACCAGCACCGGACCGACCACGCCAAGACCATCCAGGAAGCCGAGGAGGCGGCGGAGGACAGCACCAAGGCCGTGCTCAAGGGTTCCGCGCGCTTCCTGCAGAGCCTCGCCGCCGAACAGCTGGCGCTGCTGGAGGAGATCCAGCGCAAGTACGGCGGTCACACCGTCCTCGGCGACCTCCTCGAGGTCGGCCACGCCAACGCGCAGATGGCACGCAAGGCGCAGGGCATCGCCGTGATGTGCGGCGCCCCGCTGGGCCGCCGCAGCCGTGCCGCCAGCGTCTACGACGTGGTGCGCAGCGCCCAGGGCCAGATCCGCAACTTCCGCCGCGTGGAGATCATGCAGCAGACCGGCTTCGCGCTGAAGGCGTCGGCGGTCTCGCCCGTCGCCCTCGCGGTCGCCGAACTGCTCGACAACGCCGCCAGCTTCTCCCAGCAGGGCTCGCCCATCGAGGTGACGTTCCAGCGGGTGCAGAAGAACCTCTGCATCGTCATCGACGACGCGGGCGTCGGCATGAACGACGAGGAGCGGCAGAAGGCCACCGCCCTGCTCTCCGGCCAGTACCGCCCCCGGCTGTCCCAGCTGGGCAACCAGCCGAAGTTCGGCTTCCCGGTGATCGGCCTGCTGTCCCAGCAGTACGGGTTCCGGGTGGACGTGACCGGTGTCTCCCGCTACGGCGGTGTGCGTGCGGTCGTGCTGCTGCCCGAGGAGCTGTGGACCGAGGAGGAGACGGCACCGGTGAATGAGGTCCAGCCCGTTGTCGAGCAGCCCGGCGCCCCCGCCGCCCGGCCCGAGCCGGTGGCGCGCACCGCGGGCGGTCTGCCCCGGCGCGGTGCCCGCCAGGTGCCCATAGCCAGCGTCCCCGACCAGGACACCGTCGGCCTGCCGCACGTCGCGGCGGGGGAGGACGCCGGTCGTGCGGCGGGCCGCAGCCTGGGTGCCTTCCAGCGCGGCACGCTCTCCGGCCGCAACCTCTCCGCGGCACCGTCCGAAGGGTCCGATGACACATGATCACCGACCTGTCGTGGATGCTTGAGGACATCGTGGCCAACGTGCCCAAGGCACGCCACGCCGTCCTGCTGTCCGCGGACGGCCTGCCCCGCGGGGCGACCGACGGCATGGCCCAGAAGGACGTGCGGACCATCTCCGCCGCCATGGCGGGCATGCAGTCGCTGAGCCGGGCCACCTCCCACTTCGCCGGGGACGGCCCGGACCGGCAGTGGAACCAGACCATCATCGAGTTCTCGCACGGCTGGATCTTCCTGATCGGGGCCGGACAGGGCGCCTATCTCGCGGCGGCCGCGGCACCCGATGTCGACATGCAGCAGATCTCCTTCCGCATGCACCGGCTCGTCGCCCGGCTCGGCAACAACCTCACCTCGCCGCCCCGGGTGCACGCCGACGAGGCCGGGGCCCGGGACCGACGCGCCCGCGCCGGCCGGGAGATCGGCACCGGCATCCGGATCGCCGACCTGGACGAGGTGATCAGCGAGGTGCGCGGCGCCCAGCACGCCGTACTGCTGGGCGGCGACGGCCTTCCCCGCGGCGCCACCACGGGCATGAGCCAGGACCTCGCGGACACCATCTCCGCCGCGATGACCGGCATCCACGCCTACAGCCGGGCCACCGCCCAGTTCGCCGGCGTCCAGCCGGACGCGTCCTGGCGGCAGACGGTCATCGAGTTCCAGCACGGCTGGATCTTCCTGATCTCGGCCGGGCGGGGCGCCTTCCTCGCCGCCGCGGCCCAGCACGACGCCGACATCGAGGAGTTCACCACCCGGCTGCACCGGGTGGTGCCGAGACTCGGCGCCTATCTGTCCCCGCAGGGGGAGGCGAGCCGCGCGTGAGTGACGAGCCCGAAGAGGATCTGGAACTCACCTCCGCATTAGTCCCGTTCTTCGTGATCACGAACGGGCGGTCCCTGCCCCCGGAGCACGCCTACGGGCATACGACGCTCGTGTCCGCGAGCGAGCACGCCGCCACCACGGTGCGCACGCTCACCCCGGAGGCCCGGCAGGTTCTCGACCTGGTCATGGACGGATTCCTGTCCGTGGCCGAGGTGGCCGCCCACACCCATCTGCCGCTCGGGGTCGTCCGGATCCTGCTGGCCGAGATGGAGGACGGCGGCCTGATCATCGCGCGGAAGCCGGTGCCCCGCGCGGAACGTGTCGACCGAGAAGTACTGAACGCCGTGCTCGACGGCCTCAGAGCCCGATTCGGAGCGTGATTCGTGTACCTGGATTCAGGTGTCCGTACGGCGGTGAAGGTGCTCGTGGTGGGGCACTTCGGGGTCGGCAAGACCACATGCATCGCCAGCATCTCCGAGATCGAGCCGCTGCGGACCGAAGAAGAGATCACCGAGGCCAGCGAGGGCTTCGACGATCTGTCGGGCACCCCCGACAAGACCACCACGACGGTCGCCATGGACTTCGGCCGTCTGACCATCAACGAGGAGGTGGTGCTGTACCTCTTCGGCACCCCCGGCCAGGAACGCTTCAAGGAGATGTGGGAGGAGCTGTCCCGGGGTGCCCTCGGCGCGCTCGTCCTCGTCGACCCCGAGCGGCTGTCCGAGTCGTTCCCCATCCTCGACCTGGTCGAGCGGTTCGGCCTGACGTACGCCATCGGGGTCAACCACTTCGACGGCACGCCCGGCTACCCCCTCTCCGAGGTGCGCGAGGCCCTCAACCTGTCCGCGGACACCCCCGTCGTCCCCTGCGACGTCCGCAACGAGCAGTCGTCGGCGAACGCGCTGATCACCCTCGTGCACCACCTTCTCTCCCTCATCGACTAGGAGCCCCCCGCTCATGCAGCAGCGACCCGGCATAGAGCCGCCCCCCGGCTGCCCCGCACACGGGAACATCCCGCTCTACGGCCCCCGGTTCGGCTCCGACCCGGACGGCCACTACGCCCATCTGCGCGGCCTCGGCCCGAGCGCGCCGGTGGACATCGCGCCCGGCGTCGAGGTCGAGCTGGTCACCAGCTACGACGCCGCGCTCTACATCCTGCAGAACCCCGCCTCCTTCGTCCGCGACTCGCGGCGCTGGAACGCGCTGAACGAGGGCCGGGTGCCCGAGGACAGCCCCGCGCTGCCGATGCTGGCGTACCGGCCCAACGCGCTGATGAGCGACGGCGCGGCGCACGCCCGGCTGCGGCAGGCCGTCACCGACTCCCTGGCCAGCGTCAACGAGCTCCAGCTGGTGCGGCAGACGCAGGCCTCAGCCGACTACCTGATCAGCCGCTTCAGCTCCGAGCGCCTGGGCCAGGCCGAGCTGATGGCGGAGTACGCCCAGCCGCTGCCGCTGCTCGTCTTCAGCGACCTGTTCGGCTGCCCGCCCGAGATCGGCGACCGCGTCATCGCGGGCATCACCGGCCTCTTCTCCGGCAACGCCGGCGCCGACCAGCTGCTGGCCGAGGCGCTGAACGAGCTGATCGCCCTCAAGCGCCGCAACCCCGGCGACGACCTGACGACGCGTCTGATGCAGCACTCGGCGCAGCTGTCCGACGAGGAGATGCTGCACCAGCTCATCACCCTGCTCTCCGGCGGCACCACGCCGCTGTCCGCCATGATCGGCACCGCGAGCGCGCTGATCCTCGGCGAGGAGTGGCAGTCGGGCCTGCCGGTCGAGGACGCCGTCACCCAGGTGCTGTGGAACTACGCGCCCATCGCCAACTACGCGGCCCACTACCCCACCCACGACGTGGAGCTGGGCGGCCGGGTGGTCAAGGCGAACGACCCCGTGCTGATCTCCTTCGCGGCGGCCAACACCGACCCCCGGCTCGCCGAGCACCGCGAACAGCTCAGCGCCAAGGCCCACTTGGCCTTCGGCGCGGGCCCGCACGCCTGCCCCGCCAAGGACCCGGCGTTCGTGATCGCGGTGACCGCCGTGGAGACCCTGCTCAACCGGCTCCCGGACATCGAGGTCCGGATGCCGTTCAAGGACCTCAGCTGGGTCCCGGCACCGTGGAGCCGCTCCCTGGTGGCGCTGCCGGTGCGCTTCACCCCGCGCATCGTGGTGCCGACGGCGGCGCAGAAGGCGGAATCCCCCATGGTCGCCTCCGAGGGCCATGTCACGACCACACCCCGCCCGGCGATGGGCGGCGCCCCCAAGCCCAAGGCGGGCCTCTTCAGCCGCTTCCTGGCGTGGACGCGGGGGGAGTGACGAGGGCGCCCCGCGGCCCGCATACGGGCTGCTGACTCGACCGGAAAGGGTCGCCGGACAGGCCGACCCGTTTCCGATCCCTGCGCAACCACGCTCCGGAGGTGCGGCGACCGCCGCACCTCGGGACGGCCACCCCGCCGTCAGCGGCGGTATCCGGCACGGACCCCGGCGCACCCCGGCCCGCCGCCCGATCCTCGCCTGGGACGTCGAGGCAGAGCTCGTCCGCCTCACGGAGGGCACCAAGGCCACCGGATCGAGGAAATCAGGAAATCTATGTGCCGTACCAGGAGGAGCAGGCGGGTCCTTTTCGTCGCCGTCTCCGCCGTCCTCGTCACGGGATTGTCCGCCTGCGGGAAAGAGGAAAGCCCTCCCGTTCCGAAGGAAGGCCAAGCCGGAATGCCCGTTCTCCTGGGGCGTGGACACCGTTCCCGCGGGAGGCGACAAGTGGATCTCCGCCACTTTCGCGGCGGGGCAGTGCGGAGCGGAGCCGGGTGAGTTCGGCCTCTACTACTGTCACCGGCCGTCGAGTTCCCGAAGCGCGACGAGATCTACACCCATGTGAAGGCGACCGCGTAGCGGACGACCGGGGGTCATCGGTTTTCCGGTGACCCCCGCCGTGACGGCTCGGTGTACGGGTTTGGGTAGCATCGCGCGCAACGCCCGCCCGCAGGCCGGTGCCGAGAGAGGCGAGCCGCCGTGACCGAGTCGCAAGGAGCCCGATGAACCCCGCCGTCACCGCCCCCGCCGCGGTGGGCACCGCCCTGCTGGACGACTTCTCGCTGGAGATGACCGGCAAGGACGTGCCCGCGCTGGAGGAGGCGCGGGGCAGCATCCCGCGGGGCACCCGGATCAATGTCACCTTCCTCGCGGGGGAGGACCACGCCACCCGGCTCGCCGCCGCCCGCGCGGTCCGGGGGCTCGGCTTCGTGCCGGTGCCCCACATCTCCGCCCGTCGGCTGCCCTCGGCCGCCGCCCTGGAGGAGTTCCTCGCGGGCCTCGCCGAGGACGGCACCGCGGACAACGTCTTCGTCGTCGGCGGCGACCCGGCCCGCCCCGAGGGCCCGTACGAGGACGCCCTCGCCGTCCTGCGCACCGGGCTGCTGGAGCGCTACGGGGTGCGCCACATCGGCATCAGCGGCTACCCCGAGGGCCACCCCGCGATATCCGGCCCCGCGCTGTGGTCGGCGCTCACCGACAAGGCGGCGGCCATCGGCGCCGGACCCTTCACCGGCGACGTGATCACCCAGTTCGGCTTCGACGCCGACCCGGTCCTCGACTGGCTGGCGGCCGTCCGCGCCCGGGGTGTCGACCTGCCCGTCCGCATCGGCGTCCCCGGCCCGGCCGGCATCCGCCGCCTCGTCGGCTACGCCACCCGCTTCGGCGTCACCACCAGCGCCTCCGTCGCCCGCAAATACGGCTTCTCGCTGACCAACCTGCTGGGCACGGCGGGCCCCGACCGCTTCCTGCACGCGCTCGGCGAACGGTACGACCCCGCGCGCCACGGCGTGGTCAAGGTGCACTTCTACACGTTCGGCGGGCTGCGCACCACGGCGGAATGGGTCGGCGGCTTCCGCGAGCGAACCCGGTAACGGCCGACGCGGGCCGGTGGTGCCCCCGGCCTACGTGTCGGATTTCCGCCAGCGTGCTGTTCCTGCCCTGGTCATGCTGGAGGCATGGAGACAGTGACGCGGTTCGACCGGGAGCATTGTGTGCGTGCCGTGCAGTCGAAGGACGCGCGGTTCGACGGATGGTTCTACACGGCCGTGCTGACCACCCGGATCTACTGCCGGCCCAGTTGTCCTGTGGTTCCGCCGAAGCCGGGGAACATGACGTTCTACCCGAGCGCGGCGGCCTGTCAGCAGGCCGGGTTCCGGGCGTGCAAGCGCTGCCGTCCGGATACGAGTCCTGGTTCGCCGGAGTGGAATCAGCGTGCTGATCTGGTGGCTCGTGCGATGCGGTTGATCACGGACGGGGTCGTGGACCGTGAGGGGGTGCCGGGTCTGGCGGCC